>JAZDKD010000645.1:0-6370 GCA_043803345.1 Pseudomonadota bacterium | reverse complement strand
ATATAAAAATGCTTGAAGAATCCCAATCTCAGCGTGAAATCCTGAAGATGTGCAGCCAGACCGCAGAGAAGATGCAACAACGGCTTTATTACCAAACCGAGATCGATGAGATCGTTGACGGGTTCAAAAAAAGCCTTTTTAAAATCAAGGTCAGCGATGAACGGGTCGCTGAATATGCGCACATCACAGCCGTTAAAACCGTTGAAAGAATGGAAGCGACCCTAAAAAATGGGGGCCAGGACATCGGCATACCGTCCGGATTTCCTGATTTCGACGAGAAATCATCAGGCTTTAGGGGCGGCCAGCTAATTGTCTTTTGCGGCAGGCCGGGCATGGGGAAGACATCGCTCGCTCTTGATATCTGCGCTCACGCTTCAAGTCCGAAGCCGGGTTGTGGCTTTCTGAGTTACTTTTTCTCACTGGAAATGTCTTCCGAGGAAATATCGGCCAGGTTGCTGTCGAAACTTTCGGGAGTGAACCTGAAAAATCTGCGTACCGCCGATTTGAGCTCCGGCGACTTAAAAGCCATATCGAGCGCGGCGCTGGGCATGGTTGATTACAAATTGGTCATCGACGATTCGCCGTTGCTGACTCCGGCGACCATAAAAGCAAAAATAATGGAACGTCAGGCCCTTCATGAAGAAAAACCTGATATAATTTTCATCGACTATCTTCAGTTGCTTGCCCCGTCACAAAACCAGAACTCGCGCGAACGGGAAGTCGCAAGTATGAGCCGCGACCTTAAACTTCTGGCCCGTGAGTTAAATATCCCCGTTGTGGTTATGAGCCAGTTGAACCGTGAACTTGAAAAACGCCCTAACAAAAGGCCCATCATGGCCGACATCAGGGAATCAGGGGCCGTGGAACAGGACGCCGACATAATTGTGGCGCTCTATCAACCGTTTCTCTACACAAACAGCCCAAACGACCAGGGTAGGGCGGAAGCGATAATACTAAAACAGCGCAACGGCCCCATAGGTGTGATCCCGATGATTTGGAAGCCGGAAACCTCGTCATTCACCTCGCCGCTTGCAAGTAAAGGTTTTGATGTAAGGCCGAAATTTCATTATAACGAGCCCGTAGATGTTCTCGGGGGTCTGGAAGTTGAATACATCTGCGTTCCAGGGGAAAAAGACAAACAATCTTTCCCTGAGACAGTGAACAAGGAAGAATTGCCATTTTAGGCGACATCGCTAAAAATAGCTCGATTTAAAACATACAGCGATTTAGTAGGTCAAAACGATATCAGGTAAGGGCGGCCACAACAAAATTGCACAGCGTTGACTTGAGCCCGCAATGAATTGATGGCGACAGATAGCCTTAATGCCAGTTAAGTTAACACATCAGCTACTACAGCTTGCAAAACAGGGGGGAACCAAACATGCAAAACGTAATTTTAACATCTAATCGGGGGCACAACGCCGATCTCCTAGTGTCGGCCTTCAGCCTTTATGCGCCTGATGGCGCTGTTATAGCGGATTTAACTTACGGGAAAGGAAGTTTCTGGAAACGAATCGACAGAGACAAATATATAACCATGGTTTCCGACATAAAACCTGGTCCTGAAATTGACGCTAGAATTGATTTCAGGTCATTACCCTACAAAGACGGGTCAATTGACCTGGTGATGCTTGATCCTCCCTATTTAAGCGGTGGATACACAGTTGTCGGCCACATAAACAAACAATATTCATGCGACTCAAGAACATCACACCATGGCGTTATAAGACGCTATACAGCGGGAATTGTGGAATCCGCCAGAGTGCTAAAAAAAAGAGGGAAACTGTTCATGAAATGTCAGGATGAAACCGTCTCAGGCAGGCAACATTTCAGTCACATTGAGCTAATCCGCCTGCTTGAGATGCTTGGGTTCAAAATATTGGACCTTTTTATTCTAACCGTCACTAACAGGCCATGTATGCGTCATAACTACCAAAAGTCGGCACGAAAAAACCATTCTTATCTAATTGTAGGAGAGTTTCGCAACTAAATACAGCAAAGTGCTAGAAATAACTTGACATCATGTATTGGCCAGTGTATAATTCACCACAGTTGGAAATCAATGCTTCTTGTTATCGATCCAACTAACTCCTTTTTTCTTTCTTCTTTTCATCGTAAAGGGAAGCCGGTTTTCGGGGGACAAAAAGTGTGAGTGATCCTGCTTCCCTTTCACGTTAAGAAAGGTTCCAAATGGCTCATCCAATTAAATGTTTACATTGTGGAGCATGGCTCAGCGAGTTGGCGATAACCGCTCTATTGACGCCATTCAAGTCTCACCCTGTGTGTTGTCCTGATTGCGGTAAAGAACTTTACCTCAACACGGAGGTAAGAATTTCAGTCACAACCGAGCCGACCATGCCCATCATGCCGGGTGTCCAGGCTTAGGCATGTCAGCCGACTTTTCAGAAGTTCCGGACCTGTCTCAAGGGACAGTTAAAGCTGATGACGCGAAAAAGCTTTCCGCTCATATTAAGAGACGTCTTCTGAAACTACAAAAACAGGCCGAATACAAAAACGAAGTTAAGAGCATTTTTACATTTCCTGTTTCGGCTCAAATAACTTCCAGTCCTCTAGCTCCATCCGAATATATTTCGATCCCCAAAACAATTGCTCTAAACCCGCTCATCCCGGCGCATGTGAAGGTTGTTTGGCTGTATATCAAGACTATCCCCCCTACTAACGACGGTCTTAGAATTATAAAACCGGAAATTATCGCGGACAGGATGAAGCTGTCCAGGGCGACGGTCGAAAATTACATCCAGCATCTCAAGAATTACAACTTGCTGATCCGGGCGAAGCGATCAGCCTACAAATCGGCTTACTATTTACTTCAACCGCACAGGTTTGATCCAAAACTGGATCAGCAACGATACCGGAAAGACACTCACAGTTATGAGCCTTATTGAGCCCAGACACGAGACTCAACTCATTAATTCAGAATCAGACACAAGGGGGACAATGACCTTCGGCTCACTGTTTTCAGGCATTGGCGGCATTGATATCGGATTGGAAAGAGCCGGGTTTGATCCTCTGTGGCAATGTGAAATCAATAAGTTCTGCCGGGGGTTACTTACCAAACGCTGGCCAGATATACAATTATACGGAGACATTGAAGACATTGACGAAAAAACACCAAGACCGGATATCCTCTGCGGAGGGTTCCCCTGCCAGGATATTTCGACAGCCAACACAAAAGGCAGAGGACTTGATGGAGCAAAATCGGGACTGTGGTTTGAATTTTACCGAGTCATTCGCATATTACGACCGAGATACGTCCTTGTGGAGAACGTTGCAAACCTCGTTAATAAAGGACTTGACAGAATACTGCAGGGCCTGGCCGAAATCGGGTATGATGCTGAATGGCAGGTGCTATCCGCGGCCCAGTTTGGAGCGTGGCATCTGCGGCGAAGAATCTTCATTGTTGCCTACACCAACAGCCTCGACAGACAGGGCAGCGGCGAAACAGAATTTGAATTGGAGTGGACTGACTACGGCGTACAAAGAGAATGGAACCAAAGTCCAGATTCATCTCAAAGACGCCGTTCAACGATTAATGTTGCCGACCCCTCGGAATTGCAGCGCAATGGCCGCTGCAATAACAACTGTTTCAGCGCACAATCCAAAGAGATTTCCGAATTTGGAGACTGTAGTGGGGAGAATGCTGCTACCGACCCCACAAGCCAACAGCATAGGCGGGAAAACTATACCCGCCGATGCAAAGTGGCAAGGGCTCACACTAGCGGTGAGTGGGGAGAGGAAAATGCAAGTTCCCCTGGAGACTGCTGTGAAAAAACTTCTGCCCACACCAACAGCGTCTTTGCAGGGGGGACGAGTCAACCACTGCGCCCAAGGGAAGGGGGGTGGGGATCTGGCTTCGGCGGTAACAGACAGTATGTCCGAAATCCCTCGAAGGCTATGGTTGACTCCGACGGTCGAAGATACAAAAAACATCGCCGGTCCTTCTCAGTATTCCCGGAACAGTTTGCCTCTGAACGTTATCGTTGGTGGAAGGCTGAACCCGGAATTTGTCGAGTTTATGATGGGATTCCCAATCGGGTGGACAGACTTAGAAGCCTCGGAAACGCCGTAGTCCCACAGGTTGCCGAGTATGTCGGCCGACTGATTCTTGATCACCACAGAAGAGGATGTGAGCGCAGTGGCTATGGCCATTATTCTCACGAACTCGTTGAAGAAAAGTAAATGGAAAACACAACCAACACATCAAGACGCAAACTAAAAATGTTTTCTCCTGAATGTTTAGGATGTCCACGGTTTGACCTCTACGAGGATATAGCCTGGTGTTTTTACAACAGAGCCTATCGTAACCACGCTTTTATTAAAATATGTCCGGGAAAACCGGAATAAGGGGGGACTAAATGATTACTCTTGACCAACTTCTATCTGAATGGAATCGATTACAAACCGGTGTAAAAACATTCGGTTAAATACCGCTAACAAATTTTGATTGTGGAGGGTTATGGGAAAATGAAAAAGTTTTTAACTTTATTGCTATCGCTGTTTCTAGGGTCAACGGTTTATGCGAGCGTAATCAAATCCAACCTGGGCCTGGATGCGCTGGCTTCAAAAACAGCTTCGATCCTGGCCAGGGACAACAAAATAGACATTAACCTGAACGACGATCTGAACCTGGATAAAAGTTTGACGGCTTATGAAGTTTTCGCCGGTGTCAATTATGATAGATTTTCGGTCAGAGGCTATCATTTATTACCTAAAAACCAGTCCGGATCAGGGACTTTACGCCCAGGACAATATGACGCCAAACAGAACGCCAAGACCGACGAAACAAGCCCGGTAACGGCGGAAAATAGTTTTAAATGTAATCGGATAGAAATCGGGACGCCGATTTTTTACAAAAACTTTGTCGCTGAGCCCTTTTTTGTCAACCAATGGGCTTCGGGCAACCTGCAAATCAACTCAAAGGATATTAATTATAACCAGCAATTCACCAGTTCGACCCCTGGAGGGGGAATCCTTTTAACACAATCAATGTCTCCGGGAACACAATTTACGTTCAAATGGTTCCAAACTTCCAGCGACAAACATTTCGACTTTCGTTACACGGGGTTTAACTCCTCTTGTTTTTGGTCCCTCGGATACACTTACCGAACGTTCTACTTGAGATCGCAAACGGGAAACCTTCAAACGACCTTACAAGGCCCTGTAATCCAGGCCGGGTTAATTTTTTAGGGGGAAATAATGGATAGACCATCATGGGCCGAATATTTTCTGATGTTGGCGAAACTGGTAAGCGCCCGATCAACCTGTAACGTCAGAAAAGTCGGGGCGGTAATTGTAAGAGACAACAAGATCCTGGCGACCGGCTACAACGGGGCCGTTCATGGAGCGTTTCACTGTTCGGACAAGGGGCCCAATTACTGTCTACGTCGAGACATAGGCGCTAGTGAGGCTGACAAATATAACTATTGCCTTGCGAGCCATGCCGAAGCTAACGCCATCAACCAAGCGGCGAGATTTGGCGTGTCCCTGGAAGAATCCACTCTTTATTGCACGTTGGAGCCCTGTAACTGGTGTTTCAAACAATTAATCCAGGCCGGAATCAGGGAAATATACTTCGAGATCGCATACGACTCCCCAAATAATGAATTTGACGCATTCTGGCGACAAATCATGGAAACACAAAAAGGATTAAGGGTCTTTGAGCAAATTTCAATCTCGGAACAGGCCAGAAACCTCATGCTAGGCGTTTTGTTGGGCGATTCAAATCGAAAAATAGCCTCTCCGGAGACCGTAAAATTCTCCGGTTTTAAGCAATTCATACTAGACATTATTCCTGAGAGGAAATGCGCCGAGGGATTGTAAATGGCGGGCGAAAGATTGGAGAAGTCTCTTAAAGACGACAATGATGTTTGGTTTTTAACAACCAGGCGTTGCAAGGAATGTGGACGCAAATTTCTGGTCCGATGGTTTGATCCTGAACAAACTGATGGAAAGGAATGGGCTTGTAATGAATGTAAAGAGGTTTGATCCAGAAAAAGTAATCCAGGCAATTTCCACAATACCGCTAATGCAATTTATTTGGAGTCGATGCCGGGGAACGTATGATTTCTGATCACACAAATCAGACCATAGAATGATGAAAGAGTCTCCTCACTGGTTTTTGTCCAAGGATGGCGATGACTATGTCAGAGAATTCTTCGATAGGCACTATTCAAGGATTTACCGTAAAGATGGCAGACGATCCAAAAAATTTATCGGACCCGGACAATACATACTTCTCAGAACATGGGATTGTGACGCCATATTCACGTGGAGAAAGTTTATCGACGATTGCCCCGGACAATTTGGTGTCAATTGCGCCATCTTCAGGAATGAATCACCGATCAAAAGT
>JAZDKD010000644.1:0-7084 GCA_043803345.1 Pseudomonadota bacterium | reverse complement strand
ACGTTTTTCTATCAACTTTGCAGGTGATTATATAATACTGAATGATTAAATTTGCGTTGACCGCCGCTGAACTAAAAACTGATTTTCGGCTAATGGCGTGGGGAAAAGTCAGGTTTCATATTCCTTGAATTATTTGCTGTGACGGCCCTGGCCTGCGGCCGCCTCCATCCCCCTTTTAATTGAAAATCATTATTGCGGATTTGGAATACAGGGTCTATTTGACAGTATCGAAGAGATGGAAATTGTTGGTGTGTTTCGGTAGCTTCATCATTGAGCCAGACCTTCGTGAATTCTTATCCTATCTTCTTCCACTATCCAGAGCATGCGAGCTATCTGCTCTTTCCCCAGTAACGGGACAATCCGTCCAAGACAGATAAGAAGCCGATTTTTGTCCTGAGTCTGTATCCTGAAAACAATAATTCCAGGCGACATTGAGGGCGGATACACTCTAATGTCCGCAAAATCAATGTCCATAGTCCTCAGTATCCGGTCTTCGTCGATACAAACAGCGAAAAGGTCCTCATCTGCGGCCCCGCCCATTCTTTGCTCCAGAACCGTTATGGCGTCGTGTCCTATAGCACGGAATTCATCCGCAAATTCTACAGGTAGATTCTCATCTATCTTAAATTTCATAAAGTAGGGCTCGGTCGTAATGAGATAACTCGTTCACGCGCCAGTTCCGCAGCGTAGGTTATGGCCGACTGAATGTCTTCCGGTTTAATAGATGGGTAGCTCTTCAAAATTTCATCTTGGCTAATACCAGCCGCAAGATTGTTCAGAATGACGGACGCCATGATTCTGGTCCCCTTCACGCACGCTTTGCCGTGACAAATCCTTGGATCGACTGTGATTCGCTCTCGCCAATTCATGTTGACCTCATTCAGATTACAGAAAAAATAAACATCGTATTCAGGCCCCGACATTGATTGTTGCAATCTTATCATTCCAGAACCGGTTCGGCAATCCGGCAAAAATCCAGGAATCAATTTCAACAAAGTTTCATGAAAAGAAAGTAAATCTGTCTGACAACGTCCATAATCCACACTTTACTGTCGAATTGATGATCATGAACTAAAAGCCATTGACAAGATTACTTTTAATCACGGTAAAACCAAATATGTTTGGTCGTGGGCCAACATGGATTCAAAATGCTGTTCTATGGCTTCCCTAATGTTCTTTTTCGCTTCTTCAACTGTGATACCGTTGCTAAAACAGCCGGGAACAGTGGGGCTGTATGCAAAATATCCGGGGTCTTCCTGTTCTTTTTCTATGACGATTTGAAATGAATAGAATCTCGTTTGACTGCCCCATTCATGACCAGATTGTAAACCCAAAAAATATTATAAATCAGACTGAGGGGATTTATCAAATTTACTCCAAAGGTTCCTGAAAAAGAAGAGCTTCGATGTGGGTCGAAGCTGTAACTAATTGAAACATTATTGTGTTTTATGGTCGGGACGACTGGATTTGAACCAGCGACCCCTGCGTCCCGAACGCAGTGCTCTACCAGGCTGAGCCACGTCCCGACAATCAGGAAGACTACACTTTTAGCATATTGGTGTCCACTCTTTTAATCATTTTCTTCATTCCAGTTACCTTTTTCTGCAAACCCCAACCGGCGCTAAGCAATACCATGATCGTCATTGCGGTGAGGCTAAAGTCTGTTTTTTGCCGACCTATCATGAGCCATGTAAATAATCCGATGAGTCGCAAATAGGGATTATATATCTTCCTGGAGGGCAAGCATAAACAGATCCATGAAATCTTCGGCTTCTTCTCGGATAAAAAGGGAACCTGAAGCCGCCAGGATAAAATTGAGTTTGTTCAGAAAAGAATAGACTATCAAGACCAGGGGAGTACTGGTCAGGTGTTTATAACCTGTTCCGTATACTTCTGTTATATGGGTGTTCCCAATAGAAGTAGGGTAAGAATCGAGCGTAGGTTTCCCATTCTTCATCTCCGGCCATACTACTCCCAGGAGTGTTATTGCGATCGAGCATTGATGTTTCTGGGTTATATGATGAATTATCTTGCGCCTGATTTTGAATGGCAAGAGACTGGCGCAGGAAATCATCCTGGCGACGTTTTTATAATGTTTCAAGTCTAACTGTTTACGAAATTGCCTAATACGGTCGGTTGACAGGGAACGAAGAAGTTTTTTAGGGTCCTTTCTCTCCTTGGAATTGGATTCAAAAAAAAGTGCGCTCACATTGTTCAAGTGGTTCAGGCTTACATATCTGCCTCTTATGTTCATAGTCACGGCCGTGGTAACCTTATCGGTTTCTACGTTTCGAAGCGTGTTCCATCTTTCTATGGCTAGATTGCTGGACGCAACCAGGATATCTATTAGAGTTCCGCCCCTTTTTTTCACAGACATGTTTAAGTGTGCTGTTCCTTCCTCAGATAGCACCCTCTTAATGTGATACTGTTTTTTGTCTCTCGGCATCCCCATGCCGGCAGGTAAAGTAGGCCTCAAAAACATAGGCTTAATGGCCAAGCGAGCACTGTGGATGACGTCGTCCCATTTTTGCCTCTTGACCTTGACAATTCTTTTCCTGGAAGTGGACAGACCATGAGTCATCCGACCTGGGAAATCATCCTTGACGCCTGTCATTAACTCCCGATACCGCAAGAAGCACTGTCTGCCGAATTCGGAGGCTGTAGCAGCGTCGAAGGCTGCATGATGAGCGATTGCGACTGCTATATAATGATCATGAGAGGCCCTCAACAAGTGAATCTCCCCAGGCGGTTCCTCGAATAGATCCCAATCCCTATCCAATCTTGGAGCTAGATGGTTTATTGCTGCGTCAAAAATAGAGTTGGAGGCTTCGCTATCCTTCAAATCCGATATGCTAACAGGAAACTCTACGTTCGGACGGGGATCCCAGTATAGGTAATGCCTGCCATATTTCCTTATGTCCTTCAGGCAACAACGAAGTTGCGGAAATCCTGCAAGAGCCCCGATCACGGACGGGCGCAATAAACTTTCGTCAAATGTGCCTTTGATCTCGAAGGCGGTCAGCAGAATGTTCTTGGTATTTTCGAAACTGGCCAGAGCAATCATCTCGGAATTCGGGTCCAGAAACCTGGATGTTTCCAATATTTCGAACTCTTTCATGCGCCTCCAAATGGATCCTCAACTAGAACATCCCCAAGCAGGTCCGCGAAGCGCTCAGTCTCGGCTCGGGTGAAACGGCTTGCTGACGCCATGATTTGAAGGTTGAGCCTTTTGCGAAAAGTATATGCCCCGAGAATCAAGGGGCAGCGATATCCAAGTTTGTAGGGGATTGCATGAAATTCGGTCAGGTTCAAACCCCCAGCTTGCTTCAGATATGAGTCTCCGGTACGACGCCCTCCCTTGGTTTCCGGCCACATCATTCCGAATGGCGCAATCAAAATAGGGATAAGGGGCATTTGGCATACGAAATGGACTATTCGCTGTCTCGCTGCAAGTGGGAGAACCCTAACCGCATCAGCCAGACTGCATCCAGCCAACCAGGCCCTGACGTCAGCTAGACTGTCCAACTCCTCCTGCCGCCTTTCTGAAACCAACCTGGAAAAGAATTCCGAATTCGTCCGGGCGCCACGGCGTAATTTCACAGTGAAGGACGACGTGTTTGAAGCAACTTCGGCTTCTCCGAACCTGCCCCTCATTTGAACTGTCACACAAATCACTATGGCGCCAAGCTTGCTTATATTGAGAGAGGCGTTCCATCTATCAACCGCCGAAGCCATGCCGCCCACGAGCGCATCTATGAAAGGACTTCCGCGTCTGGAAACGTTTTTTGCGACACGATCCGTCTGTTCAGGTGTAAGGACCGATTTAGCATAATGTACTTGCACTTCCTGCGGTGTCCCGCTTCCCTTTGGGAGAGTAGGTTTTGTGATATAGGGGCTGAGGGACTTTTTGACAAAGAAAACAGCATCGCTCCACCTTGTCCTTTTCAGTTCAACCATCCGATTTTTAACGTTTGACACATGGTCGTAATCATGGGTCCATTCCGGTTCTCTTCCTGTCACTATATTATGGTAGTGCGCTAGGAGTTCTCGATAGAACGCCGCAAGTGTCCATCCATCTGCAGCGGCATGGTGTACCAGGGTTAGCAGACTACTGCGTCCGTTAGGAAGACGAATCAGGTGAAACTCAGTAGGCACAGTTCGTAATAGATCCCAATCTTTCTCCACGCTTTGATCGAGGCTATGGAGCAACGAATGCTGAAAACTAAGTGAGGAATCAGTCATCTCCATACTTGACAGCCGAAACGCAGGTTGGAAATCCGAATCCTGGAACCACGCCAAGCGCCGTTCGCCGTTGATCCTGGATTCTTTCACACAACTCGAGAATTCCGGAAAACTCGGCAATGCGTTCCTCAATGCTAAATTCATGGCGTCGGTATTAACTGCTCCCTCGACGTCAAATCCAAATATCATAATGTTTTTTGCTTCAGGATAGTTGGAGAGGACCATCAACTCCGACATGCCATCAAGCGCTTTGGGCAATTCTCCAAGCATCATTTCCTCAGTATTAGACGCCGAATCTGGGTTATTGGTCCGAGCGCAGACTCCAACAATGAAATAGAAATTCTATTGTAAAAAAGGACACAAGGCAGTTTCAAAGCGCAATTCCGGTGATGATCTCTGATTTCAGGCGTGAACCGCCTCCTCCTCACGAACAGAAAGTAGCTGGGACATTTCCTCGATATAGGTGTTTTCTTCGATTGTAGAGCAGACTACACTATTGATCTACTCAATAATCATAACCCGACAACATTTTCTTTGGAAATGTCTGAAACAGTACACAAAATGTTGTCAGCCCTGGTTGGAGCGAATTGGCCTAATTCAGATGGCCTCAACTCTGCATCGCACGAACCGATGTAGAGGTGTCGCCGCTACCGGGTCCCTGTTTGTGTTTTTCGTGAGCCGGTTAACATTCGCGCCATACTTCTTCCCCTGATAGACAAGGCCAAACCCGTGCGGAATGACCACGTGACCAACTTGACAATGTTCGTCAATTTCGAGTTCGACGTCTTCAGAACCAGCTTCCGTGGTGACTCTAACCCATTGTTCATCGTTCAGTCCTAGGTTCGCTGCGTCGTCCGGATGCATCAGGATCGAACAGGGTCTTATTTTTCCTTCGTTCCAGTGGGGTGAGCGCATAATGGTGTTTGCGTTGTAGTCCATGTGCCTACCGGCTGAGAGAATCAATGGGAATTTCGGGTCTGTCGTCAAAGTCGCCTCTTCAGATTCTGGATTCAGCTCTTTCAAACGCTCGGAAAATTCAGGGATCAAAATATTGATTCGTCCGTCTTGCGTCTTTAACTCCTTCAAATTGTTAGATATATCATTATGTCCTATCCACAATCCTTCAGGATGATCCAGAATTTGCCTGAATATGGCTTCTCCCATTTCCGGTCCAGATGGAAAACCCATCCTGGCAGCGTTTTCTCTAAATGACTTGGGAACTGTTTGGAGTAAGCCCCATAAAACCGCAAGGTTCGCAGAGCCTAACGAAGACCCCAAGGTCTTGCCAACAATGAATGGGAGCACATTCCTAGCTCCCGGTTCATCCTGAATGTAAGAAAGGAGCCGCATGCCAAAAGTCATACGATCTTTCATCGCAGCTTCATACAGGGCTTGAGGAATCTCCGGTATTACTCCCAGCCTGTCAGCGAGCCCAATGAGGATCTCGCTCTCCTCCCATTGCTCGCCCTCAGGCTCTACAACAGGTCTCCGCATCTGAAAAAAGATATTTGGATAGGTCCAGGAAAAAAATGTTGCGTCCCATTTCTCGTATGCGGACTTAGCCGGAAGCACGTAATTGGAGACTGCCGCTGTTTCGCTCAATGCGACATCTATAGTCACAAGAAGATCCAACTCTTTGAAAGCCTTCTCATAAGCGGTCGTGTCAGCATAAGAACGCAGAGGATTAGCGCCACTGACAACGACAGCCCTCAATCTGTCGGGATTGTTGTCCAGGATTTCTTCCGGCATAACGTTTGGTGGAAATGTGCCCATTATTGCAGGGAAACCGGTTTTCACCGTTCGCCATGTCTTCGGATCTCTCTCGTCAGAATGTGAACCGATGGGCATTAGATGACCAGGGATTAAATTTCCCCCTGAAGTTCCCAGTCGTCCGCAGATCGTCATCAGAATAAGTTCCAGGTAAGAGGACAAGGTGCTATGACGCCCCATAAGGATTCCCAGGTCAGAGTGATAAGACCATTTACGGGTGGTCATCAAACCGCACAACTCTCTGAACCGGCTATAATCTATCCCACAGACCCTCACTGCGGATTTGTAGTCGAATCCTTCAAATAACGGGAGCGCTGTTTCATGTCCTGATACATGTTCAGCTAAGTATTCTACCTGTGATAAGCCCTTTTCCAGGATAAACGCTATTATGGACTTCAAAAAAAGAGCGTCGGTTCCAGGCCTAATCGCCAGGTGAATATCAGCCTTTTGAGCGGTTTCCGATTTTCTGGGATCCACCACCACAAGCAGTTTGTCCGGGTCGTCACTGATTCGCTTCAAATGTCTCCTCGCTTGTGGCATTTGATGACTCAACCAACCATTCCACCCCCATGCTACCAGCATGTCAGTGTTTTCAATGTCAGGTATTGTTCCTAAGTACTGGCGTCCCAATCCTCGTCCGTTCACCCAGAAATATCCGGTAAGTTCCTGAGCCAGAGGGCTGTAGTGATAAAAAGAACCTAGTGACCGTAGCAGCCTCACGCCTAAGGCGGCTTCGAAATGACATCCCTGACCCCCGCCTCCCATGTAGGCCAAGGATTTGGGGCCATGATCGCCAACCACCTGTTTGAGTTTTGTGGATATCTCATTTAAAGCTTGATTCCACGGTATTTCTATGAAGCTCTCGCCTACACGCTTGAGAGGCTTATTCAGCCTGTCAGCGTGATGCTGGTAATGCGCTATTTTCATGCCTTTTCTGCAGCAGTAGCCTTCACTCCGCTGATTGTCCCTGTCCGGCCTGACTTTAACTATCCGGTTCCCTTCAACCAGTACTTCCAAACCACAATTTTGGGCGCAACAGACGCATCCTGTTTTTTTCCAATTCGCCATGTGT
>JAZDKD010000643.1:0-7304 GCA_043803345.1 Pseudomonadota bacterium | reverse complement strand
AGAAAGAATATTATCGAAATTTACGGTCCGACATAAGAAGTCATTTGATAAAGGAATGGCGCTTTACTGTGGCCAATCAAAGGATTTTTAGCTCCAAGGTTGCCAAGTGTTCCTAAAGTATGATAATTCTTTAGAAATAGGATTACTTGCGGCAATATTCGCTAAAATTTAGGTTTTGAATACAGCGGGGAGGTTGCATGACCGGCGCTGAATTGCGTGAGGAGTTTCTCAAATATTTTGAAGCCAGGGGACACTCAAGGGTCGAAAGTTCTTCTTTGGTCCCCAGCGGGGACGCCACACTACTGTTTACCAACGCAGGAATGGTTCAATTCAAGTCTGTGTTCACCGGTCAGGAACATCGCCCTTACAAGCGTGCGGTTTCGGCTCAGAAATGCCTGAGAGTAAGCGGAAAGCACAACGATCTCGAGAATGTTGGTCATACTGCTAGACATCACACTTTCTTCGAGATGCTGGGCAACTTTTCCTTCGGAGACTACTTTAAAGAAGACGCTATAGCTTTTGGTTGGGACTTTCTAACAAAGACGCTGGGTTTACCCAAGAAACTTCTCCACGTGACCATTTTTATGGATGATGACCCGGCAGACGAAATCTGGAAAAAGGTCCTGGGGTCTGAATCGAACCCAATCATTCGACTTGGCGAGAAGGACAACTTTTGGAGCATGGGGGATACGGGTCCGTGTGGTCCATGCTCTGAGGTGCATATTGATCAGGGCGAACGCTTGGGATGTGGCTCCCCCAATTGTGGCCCTGATTGTGATTGTGACCGTTTCCTGGAACTTTGGAATCTCGTTTTTATGCAATATGAGCGAGATAGTTCAGGTAATCTGGAACCTCTACCTAAACCTTCTATTGACACTGGCCTGGGACTTGAGAGACTCGCTGCGGTGATTCAAGGAAAGAATAGCAACTGGGATTCCGATATTTTTGAACCCATAATATATAGAATTGAGCAAATATCAGGAAAAAGTCGGGAATCTGGACCAGATGAAAAGGTCGCCATCAGAGTCATCGCTGATCATAGCAGGTCTGCCGCTTTTCTGATCGCTGATGGTGTCCTGCCTTCCAACGAAGGCAGGGGTTATGTGCTCCGCAGAATTATGCGCAGGGCGCTCCGTTATGGCAAGAGACTCGGATTGGATGAACCATTCCTCTTTGACACGGCTTCTGTGGTCGTATCCCATATGTCACAGGCCTATCCTGAGCTGGATGCGCGAAAAGCTTTGATTCGTGAAGTCATAGTGAACGAAGAAGAGCGTTTTCTCCAGACACTTACACGTGGGCTAACACTTTTTGAAGAGGAGATCAATCAACTAAGCGGATCTGGGAAAAAACTGATCCCTGGGCGGATAGTCTTCCGGCTGTATGATACCTTCGGATTTCCAAAGGATTTAACGGAAGATTTGGCCAAGGAAGCCGGAATGGAGGTTGATCACGATGGTTTTAGAATCGAAATGGCCAAGCAGAAGGAAATGGCCAGACAATCGTGGGAGGGAACCGGTGGCCATGTTGCCGCCGTGCCATGGGAAGCGATAGCGGACCTTGGAGCCGTGGAATTTACGGGATACCAGAAACTTGAAGACACCGGAGCTGTAATTGCCATATTGCGGGCTGGACATAGAGCTGACCAGATCGATTCTGGTGAAGTCGCCTCCATCATCACTGATCGGACTCCTTTTTACGGCGAATCGGGAGGTCAGGTGGGAGACCACGGAATTATAACCTCGGCCGATGCGGAATTTGAAGTTCAGGACACCACCAGAGTTGGAAATGGACTTGTAATCCACCAAGGATCGGTTAAGTCAGGATCGTTTTCAGTTGGGGGCCTGGTCGGGCTTAGAGTTAGCAGAGGCTTGAGACGCTCCACCATGGCCAATCACTCGGCTACACACCTTCTTCAGTGGGCCTTGCGGACAGTCTTGGGAGAGCACGTCAATCAGAGGGGGTCGCTTGTTGAAACCAATCGCCTACGTTTTGACTTTACTCATTTCTCAGCGATAAGCGACCAGGAACTTCAAAAAGTTGAAAATCTTGTCAATGAAAAGATACTCGAAGATATTGAAATCTCCGTTGTCGACATGCCTATAGAAAGAGCCATAGAGATAGGGGCCACGGCCCTTTTTGGAGAAAAATACGGTTCAACGGTTAGAGTTGTTTCCGTGGGAGACTTCAGCGTGGAACTTTGCGGTGGGACTCATGCATCCCGGACTGGCGAAATTGGCTTGTTCAAAATTGTTTCGGAAGGCGGCATAGCTGCGGGAGTTCGAAGGATTGAGGCTGTTACCGGGATGGGAGTAATAACGTACCTTAGATCCCTGAAGGATGAAATTACTCAGGTAGCAGAGCGACTTAAGTCGGCCCCGGGTGAAATTGTCAAGAAGCTGGACAGATTTATTGAAGAAAAAAAGGCCAAAGAAAAGGAAATTTCTGACCTGAAACAGAAACTCTCGAATCAAGGATTTTCGAACATTGAGTCAAACTCAAGAGAAATCAACGGAATAAATGTACTGGCGTACATAGTGGAGGACGCTAAGACACCTAAAGAATTGAGAGAATACGCTGATAGAGTAAAAGACAGGCTTAAATCCGGGATTGCCCTATTGGGAGCCAAATCCGACGGAAAGGCTTTTATTCTGGCTTTAGTCACCAAGGATCTTACGGACAGGTTCCATGCTGGAAACATCGTCAAAATGGCTTCAGAATCGCTGGGAGGTTCGGGTGGAGGGAGGCCGGATATGGCGCAGGCTGGGGGCCCCAATGGGGAATTGCTTGCCGACACGATAAGACGTGCCGAGAAGTTTATTTTCGGATAGAGTTCATATTCCCCGGACAAACAAACTGATTTTTAAAAGCTCGACATTGGTTCACGGAGAATCCGATCATGGATATAAACGAAAGTAATGAAATTTATGGAAGGATCACAAGAGTAATTAATGAACTCAAGATGGCCCGCCAGTCTGTGACAATATTTAAGGTCGTTGAATTGACAGGGATAGATCAGTTCATAGTGTTTCGCTACTTTTACGAGAAAGGCCTGCTCAGGGGAAAATAGTTAGCCTTGTTAGTTTCTGAAGAGATTGTGGAGAATGGATTTCTCTGAGGCAATTACTCAAATGTTATTCCCGAAGGCAGTTTTTGTTCTTGGACGGCGGGATCCTGTCTTAGATTTTCAGCCCCTTCCTCAATTACCGATGAATCAAAAGTGTCAGGGGCAACCCTGTCGGATGTCTTATCGACGATCCGGAATTGAAATCCATACTCCTTTGCCTTTTCAATATAAGACCCTGAAGCCAGTCGGACTTCGCCAACTACGGCTATTCTAATAGCCCCTAAGCCTTCTACCGGGCATTTATTCTCGCACCAGCCGCATCCGGTGCATCTGTTTGCGTGTACGAAAGGAACTGAGTTGCGCCGCCCCTCGGCAGGCTGGAATGTTATGGCGTTGTAAGGGCACACTTCATCGCATACCAGGCATTTTTTATCCTGGTTCCATACCAGACAACTCTGTCTGTCAATCCAGGCCGTCCCAATTTTAACCTGCAACTTCTCATCGAGGGGAAGCTCACGGATGGCCGAGGTCGGGCAGACTGATCCGCAGATTGAGCAATTGGTGGCGCACGCGGCAAGCCGTGGAGCTAGCGCTGGGCTGAACAGTCCCTCAAGTCCGGCTTTGAACCATATTGGTTGCAGGGTGTTTGTGGCGCAGGCCTTCATACAAAGACCGCATCTTACACAGAGCCGGAGGAATTCGGGTTCGGGCATCGCTCCGGGGGGACGGATTAGATCCGCAGGGGTGACAGCTCTCTCCTGGCCGGTCAGTCTGGGTTGGTTCCATCCTGTTCTTACCAAAGCGGCTGTAGCTAGTCCTGATAGGGAGGACAATAGCAAGCCTCTCCTTGTAGTGTCGGTAATAACGGTTGTCGACGCTTCATTTCTTTTCAGCGGGTTGAAGGATATCGCTTTTTCAGGACAAATCTCCTGGCATTTCAAACAGGTGAGACACTCGGTGTGCGCTGTCTCGCGGGGATTTTCCCTGATTGAGTTGGTTGGACAGTTTCTGACGCACCTACCGCATCCTGTGCACGAGGAATCTACCGTTCGCCTGAAAATCGGTCTCCTCGAGAATAAAGCCAGCGCCGCTCCCGCCGGGCACAGGTAGGAACACCAAAAGCGTGGGCCTTTTATCGCCAGAGCCGAGATGAAAATCATAAAACCCGCAACCCAGAAATTTGTGGCGAAAATCCTTCTAGAAATTTGTAGATACTGAATTTCCGGGAAATGCCCGTATAAAGGGTACGCAAGTTCAATTGCCAAATCGGAGATGGCAAGAAATATCGGATACACTACTAGTCCGTAGAAGCGCGTGATCAGGGACATCGGCGCCACGAGAAACGCAAGAGAAAGTCCCCCTGTGGCTGCGCAAATGACAATTATCAGTATGTAATATTTTGTACAACGAAATCCTGAATTGAAATCATATCCTGATCGAGGGTTCTTGAGGGTTGACTTGGGATAAATTACACGTTGCAGGAGATCTATTGTGGTACCCATAGGGCAGACATAACCACAAAAAGCGCGACCGACCACCAAACCACTTAAAATTACCACGAACGCTATCAAAAAAACATTTTGAAACTCTCTAGAAGCAATCAGTGTAGTGATCGCTATTACCGGATCAAGGGTAAGAAAGAAGTTTAGGGGCAAATCATACGTTTCAGGGTAAGCTGCCCACAGGAGCAGGAGGACGAAAGCCCCCAAACTGATTGCCTGGACTATTTTTTGAAACCGCATCAAACGCTGATCTTCTTTATGGTCAACTTGTCAAGATCCATTCGGCCGAGTTTACGTTCAGCCGCTATACGGATGTGTTTTATCTGTTTAGGTTCGAGTTTCTTGCCGTACCATGTGCCCAGCGCTACCATCTGGGCGTCAGCGGCCACCATATCAGTCGATGCGATCACCAGATCCAGTGGAATAACTTCACCGGGCCCGCCGGGCCCACCCGTGCTAAGTATCCTGGTTCCATCTATTACGACCAGATTTGGTTTTAATACAGTCACCATATCAACTATCGACTCGTGAAGATCATATCGGTTATGGAAAGACATCCGATCCGAGATTAATCCCATCATGCCCTTCATTGAAAGGCTGACTCCCGATGAACTGTGAGATTTTCCCACGGGCACAGCTATTAGTGTGTCGGCGTCAAGCGCGTCTGAAAGCGCTTTCATTTTTTTGAACTGGGTTCCATGTTCCACCTTAACTTCACGAAATAGCCGTTCGCTTTTGACAACATTGGTGAAAGTATTTGGGACGTCAGCGCAAAACTCGGGAATCCTGGATAACTTCAAACAGTCTGATGGGTTGTTCAAAACATTATCAAGTATCATAATTTTAGAGGCCCCGGATTCCGCGCACATTCGAGCCACTTCCCTCACAACTTCCGGATTGGTGTTGGATGCTGATTCAGGCGATCTGGCGAAGCTCATGTTTGGCTTGATAAGAACCTTAGCTCCCGGTTTTACAAACCTTTTCATGCCTCCTACAGCCTCAACGGCCTTTCTCGTTATTGCGGACGGTTCCTTTCCGGAGCATATGGCTAGGTCCGGATAATCATCGGCCAGCACTTCCGCTGGGTTGATAATTCCGAGAGATGTCCCGGCGATGGTGGCTGAGACCACTAGGCTGTCCTTTAAAAATTGCCTGCGATTTTTGTCGGGATACATTTTTGACCTCTTGTTTTCAATACTGAGACATTCTTCATTTTTTATCATGGTTTCTGTTATGAGCAAAGTCAATGACACTGCCCGAGTAACCCTAATAGTTACTCGCGTTTCTTAGCAAATAGGTGGCACGAGCATATCTCAAGGTTCCGGGAGCTTTAATCTGGGCTTTTGCGGATATGACTAATCTGAGATGTTTTTAATCTCTGGTTGGGAATAAGAGAGAGTATGCATCTAATGTTGGGTCGCGGGCTAAGTTGTCCAGCGCTGTTGCAGCCTGTTGTTCCGAATCCAAACCTCGTTTTCTGAGTGCACTAAAGGTGGTCTGCAGGACACTTCTCGTATTTGCGCCGGCATCGCTCACAGAGCCAAAGCTCACTTTACGCGCAGTCACTGACGGTCGTAAATCACGTTCCGCCAAGTTGTTGTCTGCAGGAACTCTTCTGTCTTCAGACCAATGGTAGAGCCTACTTTTGTTCTTTAGAAAGTTGTCTTGTATGCGCCGGATACCCAGATGACGAGCCGGTTGATCCATTACGGCTTGTATCTCAGAGCGGATGCGAGCGGCCTGAGCGCAAAATTCCACATCTTCTATCGGCTGTTTGCGTAACTTGATAGCTGAACTGAGCAAAGGAATGACTACAGCGGTAAAAGTCGAAACTTCCGCATTATCAGGGAACTCCTTTTCAAGGTCTTCCTCTTTGGTGCAGTAAATGATACTCCATAAAAAAATAATGGTCCGCTGTATAGCGGACCGACTGAAGGATTATGGGGTTAAAAGTCTGGCAGTTTAAAATCATATTATTGGTATGTTGTCAATAGTTGTTAAAATTTTATAGTGAAAATATTTATATAAAATAGTATTTATAGCTTCCAACCAATTAATTGTAGAAGATATTTACTATTATTTGATTTTTGGAAAAATATTAGTATCAATTGGTCAATTATGGAACTTCGTAACAAGGAGTATCTAAATCAATGAAGGTTGAAAAAAGAGACGGCATCACCATTTTAATCACTGACGAAAGGTTGGATAGTCTTACTGGACCAAATCTGAAGGATGTGGTCAAAGATATATGTCAGGAGTTTTCTATAAAACTGGTTATAGATATGGGAAAGACCTTATTTTTAGATAGTTCTGGTTGTGGTGGTCTTGTCTCATCGTTGAAAACCCTATTGAATAGTAATGGAGAGATGAGAATCGCTCGACCTAATCCAAAATGTCTTGAGATTTTGAGATTAACAAGACTTCATCGGATCTTCGAAATTCACGATTCCGTGGAGAACGCAGTGGAGTCGTTCACTTAATCAGGATATGCCCCAAGAACAGCGACTGTCAGATAATCTTATTTCGCCGTAGACTTTTATTCGTTTTTGGGAGACTGCGGTTTTCTAATAAAAGTGACGAAATCTAGATATAGAGGATCAAAGTCCACGATATTAGAGAATGTTATAGAATTTTTAGATAGATTATTTTGTTATGACTGGAGATGGTTGACTGAGTATTTTTTTGTAACTGAATATATTGAGAACAGAAATTTGGAATTTGAAATGAAGATTGAA
>JAZDKD010000642.1:0-7852 GCA_043803345.1 Pseudomonadota bacterium | reverse complement strand
CATGTTGTTCTTTCAGTTGAAACTATATCAGAGTAATCGGCTCCATAAAAAACCCGATAATAATATCTTACCTTCAAGCTCTATAATTTTATCTCAACAGCGAAAATATTTATTACTGAACAATTATATTATTAAATTACTAGTTGTTATCTATATAATCTATTTTTTATGTATCATAATTCAAGTTATATTAATCGATCAAATATTTTACTTGACAAGATATTTATCACATGATAGCTCAGCGCACCAGGATTTGAATGGGGGTAAATCCTTAAAGTACTTTGTAAGCTTACACACCTATTGATGTGTACAGGCCTATCCGAAAAAAGGAGGGTATAATGGTGAAGAGAGTTTTTGCGGTTCTTACTTGCTTTTTCATGCTTACCATGGCTTCTGGAGCCATCGCCGGGGGAGTGGTAACTTCGGCCCCAGCGCCCCCGGTTCCTTGTGCGCCAGCGCCTTACGGCCCTGCAATGGGAAATCCCTGCGCTTATTGGGGTGACGCTCCATTTCCAGGCCTTTGCGGCGGAGTTGTGGCGCTTCCATTTCTTGTAGTCGGCAGTCTCTTAGGAGGATCTACCGCAGGCGCGCCTCCAGCAGCGATGGCGCCAGCTCCCTATGGCTTCAGACCTGGCATGGCCCAAGCCGCCCCTGTGGGTCCGTATGGCCCAATTCCATGCGCTCCCGCTCCAGTTCCTGCGCAGTGCGGTCCAGCGGCTTATGGGTCTGCCGGTTTATTCGGTGGTATACCGTGCCTGGAATTGTGTTCCAGTATTTTGGGAAGTTTCTCTGGTGTGGCTGGTTTCGGCGCCTATTAGAATATATCAATGTATGAAACTTGAAATAATCTTTAGATTTATAAAGCCTAACAGGAAGATCATTCATTGAAGAAGTAATATCAAAGATTTCCTTCCATTCCTTTGGGGACTAAGGTCCCCATTTTTTTTCAAATCCCTGCATTTCATCTCATTGACGAAAAGGCTCACGAGTTGTTTGAAATAACCATGCTTTTGAATGGCAAATCGCCAAGAAAAGTTGCTGAGTCACTCGATACTTGTCAATCTTTCGGATACAGCTCTCTCATACAACGCCAAATATTCCCTGGCTGATCTATTCCATGAATAATCTTTGTTCATCCCCCTTATCATAAGGCTTTTCCACACTTCTGGCTGATCTCTATAAACCCTTATCGCCTTGACAATAGCTCTTTCCAAATCCGGGGCATTTGGAGGAAAAAACGTAAATCCCGTGCCTTTCTCTGAGACAGCGTCAAGTTCATCCACGGTGTCAATTAGTCCTCCTGTAGCTGTCACGATTGGCACCGCCCCATATTTTAAAGCGTATAGTTGATTCAAACCGCACGGTTCATAGCGCGATGGGATAAGCACAATGTCGGAACCCGCGAATATCTTGTGGGCCAAGGAGTAATCATACTTCAGAAATGCGCTAACTTGACCGGGGTATTTGCTGACCAGTTCGTTGAAGATATTGTGATAGCGCAGTTCTCCGGTGCCGAGAACTATCAACTGTATGTCATTCCCCACAATGGCGTCGAAAGCTTCGGCCACTATGTCAACCCCTTTTTGACTTGAGAGGCGACTTACCATGGCTACGAGGGGTTTGTTAGGATTTAATTGCAGACCGGCCAACCTTTGAAGTTCATCTTTGCACAAAGATTTCCCGGATAAATCTTCGGAAGAATAAGATTTAGCGACGTAAGGATCCGTTTGTGGGTTCCAAATCGAATAGTCCACGCCGTTTAGAATACCTGCTAAACGATCCTTTTTTTCCTGAAGTATGCCTTCGAGTCCAAAACCGAACTCAGCTGTCAAAATTTCATTCCTATATCCGGGAGACACGGTGTTAATAAGATCGGCAAAAACTAAACCACTTTTAAGAAAATTTAGTTTACCGTGAAACTCCATATGCTTAGGCGTGAAGAATTCCCAACCTACTCCGACTAAGGGCATGTCCAGATGCCAGAATATGCCTTGATAGCCAAGGTTATGTATGGTCATCACCGCTGCGCTATTTCTCAAAAGAGGCTCGCCGGCGTACAGGGTTCTAAGATAAACTCCGGTTAGAGCTGCTTGCCAGTCATGAGAATGAAAAACATCGTAGTGTCGTCCCTCCTGAAGGGCCAGTTCAATGGCTGCTCTTGTCAAAAAGACGAAACGTTCAGCGTTGTCTTCATAATCACCCGTTTCAGGGGAACCATAAAGATAGTCTCTGTCATAATATTCATCACATTCCAAAAATCCGTATCTCGCCCCGTTTTTTCCTACATATTCCCAAAGCCCGGCCTTTACATTCTTCGCGTTCAATGTCACTTCAATACTAACATTTGATTTGGTAATGTTGAAATTGTCTGGGTTTATGCCCCGATACTTGGGCATAAGCACATCGACTTCTACACCCAGAGCGGCCAATTCGACCGGTAAGGCGGACAAAACTTCACCAAGGCCTCCTGTTTGAGCAAAGGGAGTTGCTTCCGGCGTAACCATAAGGACTCGCACGTAAATAATCCTCCATCAAATTGTAGAAAACACCTTCAACGCCTAAAAATAAATCCTACGGAATGATCGGCTCAGTAATGGCAAAAATTGGCCTGACAACTACGACTTGGAAACAATTAGCCAGGACCAGGACCTTTACCTTGTCAAACCATATCTAAAACCGATTCCTCTAGTAGGTTTTCAATTACCTTTGTTTTGCTGGCGTTAAATCTGTCTTTATCACAAAAGATTGGAAAATTCCATGACATAGGGATTTAACCAGTTGGACGTAAGAAACCCTACTTGTTTAAGGCTTGTTTTGATCTTTTTATATGCGCTACAAGGCCTCCATCCTCGACAAGCTGTTTCATGAAAGTAGGAATTGAAGCCACTTTGAACTCATCACCAGAACTCAGATTCTTGATGAGACCGTTGTCAGGATCTATTTCAACCATGTTCCCCTCTTTAATACTGACTGACGCCTCGGGACTTTCAAAAATCAACAGTCCCATGTTAAAAGCGTTCCTAAAAAAGATACGCGCAAAACTTGCAGCGATAACACATGAAATTCTCGCGCTTTTTATAGCCACTGGAGCATGTTCTCTCGATGATCCGCAACCGAAATTTTTCCCAGCCACAATTATATCTCCCGGGGCAACCTTTGCAGGAAAATGGGCATCAGCGTCTTCCATTACGTGTTCCGCAAGTTTCAACGGTTCTGTTATGTTTAAATATCTGGCTGGAATAATTTCGTCGGTATTAACGTCGTCTCCAAACTTCCAGACTTTGCCTTTTATGGTCATCAGACCTCCGAAAGATGACTTATCCTCTTATACAAAGTATAGACTTTGTAATCAGATTAATGATCTCAGACTTCAAAATGAAAGGATCTATTAAGCTTTTGTGGCATTATTGGGGATTCATTGCAAGTCACTTTTGGTTACTGGTTGGAGTTGTGTCGACTCAATCTTATACGTTAGACAACCGAGGTGGTGATTTTGTGAGAATTCATGTTATTTAAGTCTTGTTATTGAACCAGGAGACCTATTGAATGAAGCGATTCTTGAATCAAGGCATTAGCCTTCAGGTTGTCCAGGGAATGCCTTTGAGTTCATTGATAAAAGTAGTGGCTGGAAACAGATTTCTTGTCGACTCTAAGCATTTGGGTCGATTAGCGTATCTGATCGGAATGGGAGTTTTCAATTCTATTTTGGGCTTATGCGAACGTTTTTTTGACAGTGAGGAGATTGAGAAAGTTGAGATCACTCAGTCCCCTTTGTTCATATTGGGACACTGGAGGAGTGGAACAACTCACTTGCACAATTTGCTGAGTCTTGATGAAAGCTTTTCAAGTCCAAACGTATACCAGTGTCTTTTCCCTTGCCATTTTATCTTTTCTCAGGTCGGCTCCAGCGCAATGTCTTTTCTTGGTCCTCGAAAGCGCCCTATGGACGATATGGAATTTTCCTCTTTAGTGCCCCATGAAGATGAATTCGCCTTGGCTGCCCTGTCTTTGGTCTCACCATATATAAGAGTCATTTTCCCTGTTACGGGTGAAGATTGGCATACCGGGCTGGATTTGGACAAAATTCCCGACAAGTGGAAAACGGCGTGGAAGAAAGCGTTTATAGTTTTCCTCAAGAAACTGCAACTTTCGGAAGGAGGAAAACCATTGTTGAAATCCCCTCCGCATACAGCCAGAATAAAGCACCTCTTGAATATGTTTCCTGACGCTCAATTCGTTCATATCGTCAGAAATCCATACGACGTTTATCTGTCCAGTCTAAATCTCTGGAACAAGTCTTTTGCAAAAGCTCGGCTTCAGGAACCATCTGACGAACTCGTTCAAAACCAGATTTTGAGCTGGTACTTGGAGATGTTTGAGTTATATAACAGAGACGTGGGGTTGATTCCCCATGGTAACTTAACAGAGCTTAGGTTTGAGGATCTCGAAGCGGAACCAATCAAGGAACTACAAAAAATTTATACAAAACTTGGTCTTCCAAATTTCGATTGTTTCCAAAAAAAGGCTGTAAAATATCTTGAGGGGCTCAAAAGATATAAGAAAAATGTTTATCAACTTGATGACAGGACAAAAATAATTGTAGCGGAAAAGTGGCGTAATACGTTCGAAAGATATGGATACGATATCTGAAATTTTTATTCGCTATTCTTATAACCTGAGAGCCGATTTTCAAATCATTTTGTTAAAAGAAGGTTTTTCTTTTGAATCCATCTCAAGAATCCAATTCCTCTGAAAATACCAAAAAGATAACGCCGATGATTCGGCAGTATTTGGCGCAAAAAGGAAAGCATCCTGACGCCATACTTCTTTTCAGGATGGGCGACTTCTACGAAATGTTCTTTGAAGACGCGTCCAAGGCTTCTCGGATATTAGATATAGCGTTAACCACCAGAGACAGAAACAAGGCCAATAGTACTCCGATGTGCGGTTTTCCGCATCATTCATCGTCCCTTTACATTTCGAAATTGCTTGCCGCTGGTGAGCGTATCGCGATTTGTGATCAAGTCGAAAACCCTAAGTTAGCAAAAGGTCTTGTCAAAAGAGAGGTTACCCGGGTAGTAACCCCGGGATTGATTGATGATCCTGATGTCTTGACAGCCAATGAAAATCATTTCATTTGCTCAATCTCAAGAATTGAAACGGAAATAGGTCTTGCCGCCTTGGATTTAAGTACTGGCGACTTTCTGGTGACCATTACTACCGAATTAACTCTAGCAAGTCAGGAATTGAAGCGCATGGATCCGAAGGAGACCCTAATTGAAAGAGATCGCCTGACCGATGAAGACATAAATACTGTTCTTTCAGACGAAATATACAGACACGAATTAGAAAGCTACTTTTTCGATCCTAAAAGTTGTGAAGAATCATTGCGGGAATTCTTTGGTGTTCAAAATTTAGAAGGTTTTGGACTTCATAATAGACATCCACTGGTGTCCGCTGCTGGAGCGCTAATTCAATATGTCAACCAAACAAGGTCCGAAAAGCCAAGTCATATTAAGGCCCCCAGAGTTTACAGCCTTGATTCATTCATGGTTCTAGATCAATCGACCATCAGGAATCTAGAAATTTTCAGAAATCTTAGAGACGGATCATCCAAAGGATCGCTGATAAGTGTCATAGACAAGACTAAGACTGCAATGGGGGCCCGTCTGTTACGTAAATGGATTTCGTACCCATTGCTCGATGTTAAAGCAATAACAATGAGATCGGAATTGACAGCGAGTTTTGTCGATCATTTTCAAATTCGGAGTGAAATTCGTAATATTTTGACAAATTTCGCTGATTTGGAGCGCCTCGCCGCCAAAATATCTCTGCGGACCGCATTACCAAGGGACTTGGCCCAATTACGATTTTCCTGTGAGAAGATTCCTGAAATAATTGAACGGCTAAAAAATTTTGAAACAGATTATGGGATTCAGTTGGCGGAGATGGATGACCTCTCCTACGTTGCGTACGCCATAGAGGCTGTTATAGTGGATGACCCTCCAAACAGCCTCAAGGACGGCGGAGTCATTAGAAATGGCTATAATTCGGAACTTGATGAATTGATTGAGATAGGAAAGTCTGGAAGATCCTGGATTGCCGGAATAGAAAAAAGAGAAAGGGAGCAAACTGGCATTGCAAATTTGAAGGTGGGCTACACAAGGGTTTTTGGGTATTACATTGATGTCACTCGCAGTCATCAAGATAAGGTTCCCAATCATTATCTTCGCAAACAGACCCTGGTGGGTTCCGAGAGGTATATCACTGAAGAACTTAAGGAATACGAACTAAAGGTCCTAAATGCTCAGGAGAGAATATTAGAACTGGAAGAAGAAATCTTTTTGAACTTGCGATCCAAATTGATCGAGGTTATCGACAGAATCCAGAAAACAGCTCAACGGATAGCGGAAATTGATGTCCTGGGTTCACTTGCCGAAGTGGCCGTTACAAATAACTATCTTCGACCCGAAATCACGGATAGTGACGTTATAAAAATAGTAGAGGGGCGTCATCCTGTAGTTGAGTCTTTCGTTTCAGGGGAAGCTTACATCCCAAATGATACCCATCTTGATCACACAGACAATCAAATCCTTGTAATCACCGGTCCCAACATGGCGGGGAAATCAACTTACATGAGACAAACAGCCCTGATAGCGCTTTTGGCTCAAATTGGAAGTTTTGTCCCTGCGAAAGAAGCGTCGATAGGAGTTGTAGACAGAATCTTTACCAGGATTGGGGCCTCAGATTATCTGTCCTTTGGACAATCCACTTTTATGGTTGAAATGAACGAAACGGCCGAGATTTTGAATAGCGCGACTTCAAAGTCACTAGCTCTTCTCGATGAAGTAGGCCGTGGAACGAGTACTTTTGATGGACTGTCTATTGCTTGGGCTGTCATAGAGTTCCTGCATGATATGCCAGGAAACGGCGGACCGCGGACTTTGTTTGCCACCCACTACCACGAACTTGTGGACTTAGCCCTAGTAAAGCGTCGAGTCTCCAACTTTAACTTTGAAGTCAGACAATGGAAAAACCAAATAGTCTTTCTTAGAAAAATAACCCCTGGTGGAGCAAGCAGATCCTACGGCCTGCAGGTAGCCAGGCTTGCGGGCATCCCCGAGTCGGTTCTACGAAGAGCTTCTGAAATCTTGAACAATCTGGAAAAAGAAGAAATAGATCCAGGTGGTCGCCCAAAAATTTCAAGAACTAAAGGTTCCCGCTCGAAAGAACGAGGAGTCGAGTTGGCTCAGATAGAGTTGTTTAGTTCTCCCGCCGAAGAGTTGCTCCGGGACATCCAGACAGTGGATGTCAATCAAATGAGCCCCATTGAGGCCCTTAACATACTTTGGGAGTTGAAAAAAAAGTATTCTATGATTTAAGTATTGGATTTCCAGTCGAGCAAAGGTTTTGGTCCAAAATCATGGGTCCTTTATTCGATCAACTCAATTGACAGCATGCGCTAACAGGAAATACAGACTATGTTTTTGGCAGATTTGACGAATGTCTCCCTGAGACAGATATATAGAAACCGACGACGTTACAAAAGTGTAATTTTAGGTATCTCTGTTGGTATCGCCGGAATAATAATTGTTCTGACCATGGGAGATTCAGTGGAAGAAAACTTGGGTCAAAATCTTGAACTGCTGGGGAGCGCCACAATAATTAAAGCGAGTTTCGATTACACAAAAAGCAAGAGAAAGCATGGTGGGCAATATTTTGATAAGGATGTCAAAGATATAAACAAATTACCCGGAGTAAAATCGGTGTCTCCGGTGGTTGTTGGATTCCCGATTTTTAAATACAGGCTCAATAAGAGTGATGGAAGAATGTTAGGAGTTGAGGAGAATTT
>JAZDKD010000641.1:0-2199 GCA_043803345.1 Pseudomonadota bacterium | reverse complement strand
CAAAACAAATATCGACATAGCTCCAACAAGCACAATAAGGATTGAGATAACTGATGCGAATATCGGCCTATTAATAAAAAAACGGCTCAACATGAGTGGATCTCCACTACTTGGGGGCTATAGGGTTTTTTGATCCAGAATTTGGTTCTGCCTTCTCCTGATTACTGATCTTTTGTGGAGTGACTTTGCCTCCCGGTCTTGCCCTCTGAACACCATTCACAATTACCCAGTCATCTCTCTGGATCCCGTGTTCTATCACCCACATTGCGTTGTCCAACTGGCCGGTCTTAATCATCCTTTGTTCGACGACGCTATCATTATTTACTACCATCACATATGAACCCGCCTGTGAGAATCCAACAGCTATTTCTGGAACGAGTAACGCCTTCCGTTTCTTGACGGCAATCCTGATCCTGCCGAACATACCCGGCATCAATTTCCCGTCTTCGTTTGAAAATATCGCCCGGGCTTGCAAGGTTCCGGTCTTGGAATCGAGTTCAGGATCCCAGAAATCAACGAACCCCCCGTGAGGAAACCCAGTTTCATTGCTGAGCGAAAGATAGGCGGGGATGTTGGTGTTTCTCTTTTCGGATTTTAAACTTTCCGGCGTGGCGGCGCTCAAAAGCGTCAGGACATCTCTCTCACTGAGATTGAAATAAACATAGATCGATTCGTCGTTCACCAGTTGGGTCAGTAAAGTCTCGGTTGAGGCCCCTACAAGGTTGCCGACATCGACCAGATTACGGCCAATCCGACCATTAATTGGGGCCATTATCCTGCAATAATCAAGATCCAGTTTTGCTTTTTCCAGATTTGCTTCAGATATGCCTACCTGAGCTATCGCCACATCCTTGTCCGCTTTTTGTTCATCGTATTTCAACTGACTGATTGACCCCGTTGACAACAATTCCTGCGCGCGCTTAAGATTCGTCTCTCTAAGAATGTCCTCCGCCTTCCTTCCTTCGAGTTGTGCTTGATACTGGTCTACCTGCGCCTTGAACGTCCTGGGATCGATCGTGAAAAGTAGATCGCCCTTCTTGACTTTAGAGCCGGGAACAAAATCAACACTTTCAAGCCAACCTTTAACTCGGGCCCTGATCTCCACTGACTCGAGAGCGGCTGTATTGCCTGCCAGCTCAAGGAAATCAGTGACTTCTTTTTCAATCGGCTGGCTGATAGTTACTTCAGGCGTCGGAAGTTCACGTACCTGACGTTTGTGATCACAACTAAAAATGGTTAGGGACAGAATTAATAGAAACAGGATTTTGAAATGTGAGGCAAGTGACGGATTCATTTTCAACTCCCGTTAAGAAGTGGAACCGAGTCTTTTAATTTTGATGTCAACTCGTTCTTATAGTCAAATTTTGGTTCCATTCAACATTTCATGAAATGTCGTAATCATTCATCAATGATTTTAATTCGGTAAAAAATCTTTTTTTGCTAAGAGCTCCAGAGATCGCCATAAAATATTACTACCTTTAAGCCATTTGAGGTAGAAAAAACATCATGTCTCATTGTTAAAGCCGGGAGTAGAAATTGGAATCACATGTGAGTTTTGGAAGTAAATGGACGAGGGATGGATTGGGTCTTAAAGGAAACGGGAGGTTCAGAATAGACGGCGATTCGATAACTTTGGAAGGAAGGCGGCATACTGCTCCACTTTTTAAGGCGCTTTTGTGGTTGCTCACCGCAATGATGACCACCAACATCTGCTTTGTCGTGTATTCTCTTATGTTTCCAGCAACAGAAGTAAATGTTATGTGGGTCGCCATAGTTTCGGCCATCGGTTTAATTCTGGTTATTGCCTTTGCAACAGCTTTGACCCGGTATTTTGGTTCGTCGCCTTATTCCACTAGATTTTCCAAGAGTTCGGTTACCGGTCTGGAAATAGAGGGAAATGTAATCAGGCTGAAGCCATCAGTTAACGATAAAACTTGCGTCTTTAGAACGGACACTGAACAAGAAGCCCGTGAGATCCAAATAAATTTGAGGGAAAGCTCAGAATAAATGCGTGTCGTGGTAGATGGCAGATGTATACCAAATCAGATTGATGGCGCTGGCCGCGCCGCTATCAATATCATTAGATCTATTTCAGACACCAAACACGGATTGTCCTTAAAAGTTTTGGTCCGAGCTGGTCTTTCAGGGGCTATCAAAGATAGGCTTATAGAACATGCCGAAATCGTAAACATACCATAT
>JAZDKD010000640.1:0-3801 GCA_043803345.1 Pseudomonadota bacterium | reverse complement strand
GTGTCAAGGACGCCACGGATAGATTATTTGAATTACCTATTTCAGATGTTCGGTATAGTGAATTTGAGCTCTATGTCTTAACAGTGTTGAGACTGTATTGCCGTGTAGACATTGTTTGTGGTAATTGCTTGAATCATCATTTAGGGGATAAGGGACCATGGGAATCGGACACTCCCACTCTGTTAAAATTTCTGCGGAGAATTCTGAAAATCTGGCGCAAACTCGTATCGCAATCGCCTTTATAATTACCTGCGCATACATGGTTGTCGAGATTGTTGGTGGATTCCTGTTCAACTCTTTGGCTCTGCTGGCCGACGCTGGTCATATGTTTTCCGATGCAATGGCCCTTGGTCTTTCCTGGGTGGCGATTCGAATCGGAAGGCGGCACGCAAGCAACCGATTAACATATGGGTTTTCCAGATCTGAGATCCTCGCGGCTCTTTTAAATTGCATCGCGCTTTGGGCAATTGTGGCGATGATTTTTTTCGAAGCGGCGCAGCGAATATTTAATCCAGCCCCAGTCCTGGGCAGTGGTGTATTTTTTGTCGCCACCATAGGCTTGGCGCTGAATCTCACTATGGCGGGTCTACTTTTTTCAAAGCGCAAAGAGAACCTTAATGTCAAGGCCGCTTTTCTCCACGTTTTGTCCGATACTCTAGGGTCCATAGGAGCTCTGGTGGCTGGGCTCATCATAATGTGGACGCATGCTTTCTGGATTGATCCGGTAATAAGTCTTCTAATTGGCCTCCTCATATTGATATCATCATGGGGGCTGCTTCAGGAGACCGTAAACATACTCATGGAAGGAGTTCCAAAAGGCATGGACGTTTCAGCGATAGAGTCAGCGATAGTTAATATCGAAGGAGTTTGCTGTGTTTACGATTTGCACCTCTGGAACATTTCCAGCAAACAGGTTAATCTTTCGGCTCATGTGGTCCTATCGGAGACAACCGCAGATCCTGACAGAATTCTCCAGGAAATATTACAAATGGTTAAACAAGAATTTGGAGTTAGCCATTCAACGATCCAGATTGAGACTTCACACAACAACAACTGGCTCGCTGACCCTAGGATCTGTCGTCCCGGAACCTCCTGCCACGGTCACAATGAACCACAGTAAAAACCTGAAAGGCTAGAAGTTACTTTAGTCAGAAGTAGCCACAACATTGGAGAGGTGTTCGCCATATTGAGTGGTGATCCAATTAATAGAACCGTCAAATTTACAGAGAGAAGTCTTGCTGCCCAAATAGATGAAAGGAGCATGTGGGTTCCAAGCTTTGCTTTGGGTTTGGTCTTCATCTGGAGAGTCATAATAACTGTTTCGGTTAATCTTATACCTGATGAATGCAGTTACTGGGCGTGGTCCAGACATTTGGACTGGTCATATTTTGACAACTCTGGAATGGTCGCGTACTTAATAAGGCTATCGACGGAAATCTTTGGAAGATCTACTCCATTTACAGTTAGATTCCCTTTCCTGATGATGTCCATCATCTTTACTATTTTAATTTATTCAACCGGAACTAGAATTTCCGGATCTTGGCGAATCGGTTTACTGTCGGCCCTGTTCTTCAACTTGACGCCAATTTCAGTGTTGGGAGGAAGCTCAGCAGTCCATGACAATGCCTTGCTCATGTTTTGGGCATGGAGTCTATGGTCCATATCAAAATTTGTCAAAACCGAAAATCATAGTTATTTCTACGTTGCGGGATTAAGCGCAGGCTTTGCTATTCTCAGCAAATATACTGGTGTGCTGCTACTGCCGGTCATGTTGTTGTGGCTGGTTTCTTCAAATCGGTATCGATCCTCATTGGCAAGAAAAGAGCCGTGGATTGGAGCGCTTATCGCACTGGCATTTTGTGCGCCAATATTTTGGTGGAACTTCGCGAATGATTGGGCGTCATTCAAACACATACTGTTTATAGGAACAGGCTACTCCGGCTTTTGGAGAAAGATTTCCGACGGATTGGGTTACCAGTTAGCGCAAATCCTGATTATTTCGCCCCTATTTTTTATCGCGCTAGTGGTGTCCATTTTTGTCGCGACCGCGGCCGAATTACGGCGAACCAATGATTACAGATCATTGCTGATTTGTTTTGGTTTCCCTCTTTTCCTGTTTTCCGTGATGTCTTTCAGGGGGCACGCTGAAGCAAATTGGGGGGCGATGGGCTATGTTTCTGCCGGTATTCTGGCAGTAATGATTTTTACTGCTTCAGACAATCCTATTTCAAGGATTTTCCCCTCAGTCTCATCCCTGCGCAAATTTGTAATTACGGGCGTATCCATTTCAATTCTTCAGGTGATAATAGTCGTGGCGCACGTATGGATAGGATTGCTGCCTGCTTCCATCGAGAGGACTCTTGGGAAAAATGACAGAATTATCTGGGAGACGAGGGATTGGAGCGGCCTAGGGAAATACCTGGTGGAAGTTATGGCCGAAGGAGATGTCATCGCATCGGATAGCTATCAAAATTGTGCCCTGTTGGAATTTAATATCCCTGGTCAGCCATTTGTTAGATATCTGTCCCCATGGGACCGACCGACGCAGTTTGATGTCTGGAATAGATCCTACGATGATTTGAAGGGAAAAAACATCCTTTTTGTCAGTTCAAAACCTCTCGAGCCCTCAAGCTCAGTATTGATGACCATTTATGAAAATTTTGCCTGGGTTGAACAGATCCCTGCTTTCAATGTGAAGTATCACGGAGAGTCTATTCGGAAAATGTATATTTATCGAGGTCATCGCTTTAATCCGTTTGAACCGCGACGATTGGGACCAAGATCACTTTTCTATACGGGTCAGTAGGTCCATAAAGGTTCTTCTAATTTTCTCGCCCAACCGATTTAGTTTTTGGCGGGCATTGGATCTGGTTTGGGACTCAGAGTCATGGTTCCATCTGGATTCTGATACGCTGTCAACCCGAAATATTCCAGAAAGGTTGCCAATGGACGTCCAAAAAACAGATCTAATGTTTCCTGCCCTACTCCGATACGTTCCCCCATGAACTCACGGACATGGTCATCAAAACTCAATAATTCTATGATAGTTTCAACAGTTAGGCCTTTTGTGGCGCCTAGTCTGGCTATTTCTCTAGAGAATTTCTCCTGGGAGCACTGCTCCTCATGTTTCTGGATAACCTGCCAGATTTCACCCGTAATCTCCAACAAATCCTTACGATTTAGCGGTCTTACGTCTTCTGAAATAGGTTCGCAATGTGGGTTCCAACACTCCTGCTTTCTGCACTGAGCCGGTCTGTCTTCATAGATTGAGCACTGTTTGTTCCATTTCTGATAAAAAACGCATGCCTTTTCGCCGGATGTTTCACGAATTTTAATCCTTTCCTTATCGTTTGTGAAACTTGTTTCGTTAAAACTGTCGAATACAACTTCCCCTCTTCTGATGGTATAAACATCCTTTGGTCCGATTGTGCCTGATTCAAACAATCGTTTGTCTTCTGTTTCGAGAGTTGGGCTACCCTTCATGCAACATTGGCCGCATTTTATGCAATAAGGTCTGGTTTCGTAGGCTGCCTTCAAAAGTCGGTTTCGCACCTGCGTCCATATTTCTTCTTGAGTTCTTGTTTCCAAATCTTCCGACTTGGGGGCAAGGTCCTGCAAGTCGGACATCACAGATTGCACGAGGGCATCCGGGTCCGCCGAAGACCCCACTTTCCACAAAACCTCTCTGGCTTCTTCTTTCAGAACTGTTACAAAAAAACTCCATTCGGATTTGTTAAAACCGTTTTCCATTCTTGCCTTCCAAAAAACTTCGATATGAGTAAGAAAATAAGATCTTTTCTA
>JAZDKD010000639.1:0-10627 GCA_043803345.1 Pseudomonadota bacterium | reverse complement strand
CACAACGGTATGCCTATATGACTCCACCCTGGCGGAAAATCGCTTTGGCATAGCTTTCTTATTCAATGCGCGGGATCTTGGTCGCTGTAATGTAATAAAGATAATTGGTTTAGCGCCTTCTTTCGAGAAGGCAAATTCCGACATTCATGGGAACCGGTAGATGATTTGGAGTTCACAAGAATGTAAGCTTTGTTAAGCCAAAATGGATATGAAGAATCAACAGCAACAAGCGTAATTGTACGCGGGAGACCTGTGATGAACAAAAAATCGCACATATTGCTGGCTATAATTGCCGTATTAATTTTTTCGATAGGTGATTCAATCGCTCGCGGTCCAGGCAGAGAAGGCCATGGCGATAAAAAAGAAAGCGAGCGGAGGGAAATTAGAGGTGGGGCAAACCGGGGACCAAAGATTGAACCCAATAGAGCAGCTCCATCTTCGAGTCGTCCTTCGATAAATAGGCAAGCTCCTTCAGGCCAGTCCTTCAGGCCCAGGCCGCAGGAAACCGGGCGAACCGGCCCAAATTTCTCCGGCAGGAACCCAGGCACCCCGAGAGAGATGGTTCAACCTCGGATTAATGTCAAGCCTCCGGAAAGACGAGAACCAAGTCGAACTTTTCAAGGCCAGCCAGGGCAACCATTTAGACAGGCTCCAAATCAGTTGGATAGACGAACTGGCCCCGGCGCTTTTCAACCTCAACGTGGACAATCATTCAGAGATAGGCCGGCTCAGTTGGACAAACGTCCGCCGAATCAAAATATGGGCCCAGGTCCTGGAAAGGCCTTCAGAGAGAGGCCGAACCAGGGGCAATTGCAACAATTTCTTAATTTGCCGAAAAATAACGCCGGCGGCCAACGCGGCCCTGGTCTGGGAAAATTCGGTGGAGCGGTTTTGGGAGGCGCAGCCGGGGCCGTTGCGCTTGACCACTTCTTGAACAAGGGTAGGCATCCCGGTGAGCAAATAGTTTCAGGCCACTTCCCGGGCAGAGTGGACCATGCCAATAAGCGATTGAACCCTCAGGATGCTCAGCACATGAGAGATACCTATTCCCACCGGTACCACAATATGTCAAATAAGGGCTGGTGGGGGCGGCATCCGAACCTGGCCAAGCATTACTGGCATAATAGCATATGGCCTCACCACCCCTGGAATTACTGGTGGAGGCCAGCCACATGGGTTGCTCTGAGTTCCTGGATTGTGTGGAATTGGGGAACACCATTGTTCTATGATTATGGTTCCAATTTTTATTACGACAATGGTTTCGTTTATTTGAATGGCCGTCGTCTTTGCTCCGCCGGCGAATACTATGACCAGGCTGCTCAGATAGTTTCCCAGGTTCCAGAAGTCAATGATGACGCCGACCAATGGATGCCTCTGGGTGTTTTTGCATTGACGCAGGATATCTCTAAGAATTCCAATATGGTCCTGCAACTCGCTGTGAACAAGGATGGCAATATTCAGGGAACCTATTACAATACCGAAGACGAAACGGCCAAGCCGATCAAAGGCTCAGTGGAAAAACAATCTCAGCGTGCCGTCTGGACATTCGCCGATGACAATAATAATACGGTCATAATGGAAACGGGAATATATAACTTGACTCAGGACGAAACGGAAGTATTGGTCCATTTTGGGAGTAAAAGGACTGAGGAATGGGTCCTGGTCCGACTCAAGGAACCGCCAGCTCAGGAATAGTTGCCCCTGGAGTGATCAAATTGATTCTCTGGGGCGTCACAACGATCTTAATCAAGGAGACACACAATGACCCGATTGTTTGCGCTTTCTTTTATGTTTGCCCTGTTGGTGGCCTCGGTATGCGTTGCTGAACAGAAATTCCAGACTGATGTCATCAGGACGCAAGGAGGAGATCTGGAGATTACCTTGATAGGGCATGGAACGCTCATGTTCAAATTCAATGGAAAGGTTTTTCATGTCGACCCGTGGAGCAAGCTCGCAGACTATTCAAAGCTTCCCAAGGCCGACGTCATAGTCATTACCCATGAGCATCAAGACCATTTGGATGTTGACACGATCAACAAGATTAGTACAAACAAAACCGTAATTGTATGTAACGAAAAGGCTCACCAGAAAGTCCCTCAAGGACAGGTAATGAAATATGGCGCCACTAAAGATGTTAATGGAGTGGCAATTGAAGCGGTCCCTGCCTACAACATGGTTCACATGAGAAAACCGGGTGAACCCTATCACCCCAAAGGAGTGGGTAACGGATACATTTTCACTTTCGGAGACAAACGGGTTTACGTGGCAGGGGACACGGAAAATACTCCTGAGATGAAAAAACTAGAAAACATAGATGTGGCGTTTCTACCTATGAACCTGCCTTACACGATGACGCCGGAAATGGTAGCCGACGCTGCCAAGGTTTTTAAGCCCAAAGTTCTCTATCCATATCACACTGGGGATACAGACCTTTCGAAGTTGACAGGTCTTATGAAAGGAACTGACGGCGTAGAGGTAAGGTTAAGAAACATGAAATAATCTGGTTGAACCCGATTATAAAGTTAAGAAATTATCCTGACACAACTGTCTGTAAATCATCACGGGCATCTCTGAGCTTTTCTATGTCGTCAGCCACTACTCTTTTATCTGATGACGCAAGTTGTTGTTTCAATCTGGCGATCTCAGCTTCGATTTCCGCTACGAGAGCGATGGTGTGCTGACGCACGTCTTCGTAGTCAGGCTCGGGTATAATTCTCGGAGTTACTTCCACTCCATCCAAGGTCAACACCTCTCGCCATTTGGGCGCATAGACATCTAAACCAAGATCCTTTCTGATCTTTCTGGCGAGAGACTCACTTGACAATGGCTCACCGTGGGTCACAAATATTCTGGGCCTGGATTTATTCGAAAAGGCGCCGACCCAGGCCATGAGATCAGCCTGGTCTGCGTGAGCGGAGAATCCCCCAATAGTGAAAACCCTGGCTTTTACCGCAACTTTCTCTCCAAAAATGGTAACAGTTTTTGCCCCATCTACGATTTGCCTCCCTGTCGACCCCTGAGCCTGAAAACCGGCGATGATTATGCTTGCGCCGGAGCGCCACAAATTGTGTTTGAGGTGGTGCTTGATGCGTCCCGCTGTACACATTCCGTTAGCGGAGATTACTATTGCGGAACCTTTCGATTCATTTATTTCCATCGATTCTTTGGTCGAAGGAGTTAGCCTGAGATTGGGCATGTCGAACGGGTCAAAGCCGCTGTCTACAATGGCCTGGGTAGCCTCATCATAATATGCCTTGTTCTTTCGGAAGATTTCAGTAGCCTTGATGGCGAGCGGGCTATCCAGATATACTGGGATACGGCCAATTTTTCCGCTTCTGGCAAACTCCCCTAACAAATAGAGAATTTCCTGGGTTCGTTCGAGAGCAAACGCCGGTATAATTACTTTTTGGTTGTTAGATACAGCATACTGTATAGCTTCCAGAAACTCGGCCTTACTCTCCTGAAAATTCTTGTGAAGCCTGTCGCCGTAAGTTGATTCAACAAAAATGAAATCAGCTTCAGCTATTTCAAAAGCATCTTTGACTATCAACTGGTCATGTTTGCCGAGATCTCCCGAAAACACTATTTTAGTGTCTTTGTTATTTTCCTCTATCCAGAGTTCCACGATAGTTGAACCGAGGATGTGTCCGGCATTCCTAAGCCTTGCTTTGATCCCAGGCTCAAGTTCTACAATCTGGTCCAGTTCGGTCGGTCGGAAGAAACTAAGGCTTTCCGTCGCGTCCCTGGTGTCATAAAGCGCTAAGGATTCCTTTCTTGCCCTTCTTTTATTCTTTCTGGTTTTCCATTCAGCTTCCATTTCCTGAATGTGGGCCGAGTCCAATAGCATGACTTCGCAAAGTTCAGTCGTAGGAGGGGATGCGATAATTTGTCCTCGAAAACCATCCTTGACCATTTTTGGGATGCGTCCACTATGATCAATATGGGCGTGAGTCAGAATAATAGTCCTTATCTCTTTTGGGTCATATCCCCAGTCCTCCCAGTTGCGCAGCTCCATTTCCTTGTTCCCTTGAAACAGGCCGCAGTCCACGATTATTTTCTTCCCGTCGGATGTTTCTACAAGGTAGTTAGAGCCGGTCACCGAACCGGCGGCGCCAAAACAAGTCACCTGGATCATTTGTGTTCCTCTCCAATGCGCCAATTGAGTTATCCAAGAGGCGGGCATGATGGGTTTAAGGCGCAGGGCTCAAAAGATTTGTTGCGCCAACTTGACAGTGTTGCTGTTTGGCGGCCCTCTGAAAGGAATTATTTTAGACCGTCCGGCTGGTTATGCAAAGATGTTTTTTCCTGTGCAGGAGTAAAAGAGTATCAGCAACAGAAATCCCCTGAGTTTCCGTCACAAAGAAGGAGCGAGACCCGGTTTAACGGCTTCTATGATTGCTGAAACGATGTAATCTTCGATATTGCGGCCCGGAGCCCATTCACGTATGAATTCGCGACTCTCATCTTTGGGCTGAATTCGTATATTGTGAAATCCACATTCCTCAAGCATAGTTTCCATTTCGGCAATGGTAGCGGCTCCACTCACGCAGCAGGAATAAAGAGTGAGGTCGTTCCTAATGGCTTCGGGCAATGGCGCTGTAGCGATCACATCGGAAATGGCCAATCGGCCCCCGGGTCTTAAGACTCGAAAAGCTTCTTGAAACACCCTTTGCTTGTCCGGGGACAGATTTATGACACAGTTTGACATGATGACGTCTACGCTTGAGTCCGCTGCCGGAAGATTCTCGATCTCACCCAAACGAAACTCGACGTTTGAGTATTCGCCTGTTACAGCAAACGCCCGCGCTTTGGCGACCATTTCCGGGGTCATGTCCACTCCGATTACCCGTCCGGTTTTCCCAACCTGCGCTGCCGCGAGAAAACTATCAAACCCTGCGCCGCTACCCAGATCGAGAACTGTCTCTCCCGGCCGCAACGCTGCGATGGCTTGGGGATTGCCGCAACCAAGACCTAAATTGGAGCCGCTTGGAACAGACAGGACCTCCTCGGTCGAATATCCTATCTGCGCTGACGCATTGGCCCGAGGCGCGCTAGACTGCCCGCAACAGCTTCCCGAGGTGGCGCATCCGCATCCGGCATTCCCGTCTTTCGCAATCTGCCCGTATCTTTCCCTCACGGATTCCCTTATCTCTGAATCATGTAGATCCTTCATTTTCAATATCCTTTCGTCGTCTTAATTATGCAGGTTACTTGTCTCCTCCAACAAGAAGACATTGATCTTCCGTGAGAGATGCCGGCAGAGGAAACCCCATCAGCAAGTTCGCCGCATCGATGGCCGTTTGAGGGTCCACCCAGCACAGCATGTTTTTTCCGTGTCTCTCCATTCGAATGAGCCCTGCCTGCCGGAGTTCTTTAATGTGATGAGAAACAGTTGAAGGATCTATATCAAGACCCCTGCATAGGTCGCCCACACAATGCCTTAACGCTACATCGGCGTCACATTTTGTTCCAGGTGGACAGCATGAAACCAACCGCAAAAAAATCTTCAGGCGGTTGGGATTTGACAACGCCCTGAAGATTTCGGCAAAGCGCAAAATAGCTTCTTCATATATGGACATATGTCCATATGTAACAGACATAAAACTCCACGTCAAGCAACGAATGTCGGATTCGTGAACTAAAAATAGCTAGGGTCGTCAACATTTCAAGACACGATCAAAAGGGATAAAAGGAATCCAGTCAAACCGATTATCTTTTTTTGGATCGTGCGCAGGATTTTTAGATCCGGCCGGTATTAATCAGTAGGTTCTATTGAGCCTTCGCGATAAATTACGGTAATTTATTCAAAGATAGTCCGGCATAAAATAGGAAAACAGACAATGCCTCAAAAGGTAAAGAAAAGAAAACTCGTCCCAATCTTTTTTTTGGGCCTGTTGATTCTTCTGGGTGGTGGGATTTACATGTTCAGCGGTAATCTTACCAGTAAACCGAAACAGGATTACAGAACGTCAAAAGTACTAAAACGTGATCTTGGATCCACCGTTCAGGCCACGGGAATCGTGAAACCTATGGTAGGGGCTGACGTTAAGGTAGGGGCTCGAACACCGGGGAAGGTAGTGGAATTACCTATCAACGTCGGCGACAAAGTGGATCGAGGCCAAATAATAGCACGGATTGAACAGGATGATCTGGTTGCGAAGGTCAAGTTGCAAGAAGCGCTTCTCGCCGAAGCAAGAGCTGAGGAAACTCGCTTGAGCAAAGATTATGAACGCGACAAACAACTCCAGGCCGGTCACTCGATTTCCGATCAGAGGTTCGACCTGACCGAAGGGCTTTACGAAATGGCCAAAGCCAGGATTCTGAAAGCCCAGGCTGAACTTGATTTCTCAAAAGCCCTGCTTTCGTACGCAACGATCACTGCCCCTATCAAGGGAACCGTGGCGTCAGTAAACACGATTCAAGGGGAGACGGTTACTACCGGTCTCAATGCTCCGACTTTTATCAGGATCATCGACCTTGATTGCCTCGAAGTGCTGGCTTATGTGGACGAAAATGACATTGGCAAGGTCCGGCTGGATCAAGAAGCGATCTTCACAGTTGCGGCGCATCCGTCCATAGAATTCAAAGGCAAAGTCACGTCCATTTACCCCTCCGCGACCATCCAGGACAACGTTGTTTACTATATCACATCGATAAGTGTGGATAATAGCGAACGCAAGTTAATGCCGGATATGACAGCCAACGTTCTCATATTTTTAGATCAACGGAGAGGCGTCCTCACTGTGCCAAACAAGGCTGTTCAACGGGAGGGCCAAAGGAAATATGTGATTGTCCTGGAGAAGGGCCAGCCGGAAAAACGATATGTGGAGATTGGATGGAAAGACACGTCTTACACGGAAATACTCGACGGACTGCGAGAAGGAGACATGGTTGTCATAGGAGATTTGCCCCGCAAGTAGCCGTCATGGAGGTAAAAGATGATAGAGGTCAGCAATCTTTCAAAAACATTTCAAAAAGACAATATTGAAATGCAAGTGCTCCGAGACGTTTCCCTCACGATTCACGAAGGTGAGTTCGTCTCAATCATGGCTCCTTCAGGAATGGGAAAAAGCACCTTACTGAACATTCTCGGGTGCCTGGACAAATCTACGGAAGGGACTTACGTTCTTGACGGTTTTCCGGTTCACGACATGGATGATGACGAACTCTCAAGAACAAGGAACGAAAAGATAGGGTTCGTTTTCCAGTCCTTTCATCTTCTTCCCAGGATGACCGCCTGGGAAAATGTAATTCTGCCTCTAGTCTACAGCGACAATGAATTCAACATGAAGGAACGCGCTGTTCAGGTCCTTACCACAGTGGGCCTTGCTGATCGCTTGGACCATTTGCCTCGGGAACTCTCGGGTGGCCAGCAGCAGCGCGTGGCAATAGCACGAGCTTTAGTCAATAACCCGCGAATAATCCTGGCCGACGAACCCACAGGAAATCTCGACACAAAATCCGGTGAGGAAGTCATCAATATATTCCGAGAACTCCACGCCCGAGGGGTCACACTTGTTGTTGTAACTCACGATATGGACGTGGCGCTTCAGACCGACAGAATAATCCAGATGAAAGACGGTAGAATTTCCAGCGATCGGCTCACTACTAGCCAATCTGAGGAGGCGCCACAATGAGAATACTACGCATGAGTAAACAAGCTCTGGGCGCTATGGCGGAAAATAAAACAAGAACTTTCCTCATGATGCTGGGGGTCATTATCGGCGTAGCGACATTGACGGTGATCGCATCCGCAGTACTAGGAGCGCGAGCCGAAGTTATGAGCAAGGTGGAGAAATGGGGCCTTGACCAGATTAGCGTCATGGCTGGGGCAGGCAGGAAACCCGGCGTCCCTCAGACGATTCCCACAACCCTGAGGGTAGAGGACGGCCAGGCAATGTTGTCCGAAATTGCAAACGTAAAGGACGTCAGCCCGCAGATCAACCGTAGGGATTTCCCGGTTAAATATAGCGATAAAAGCATCTACGGCTTGCTCATAGCGGCCAATCCGAATTGGCCCACCGTGTGGAGCACTCCACCTGCGACGGGTAGATTCCTTAATGATGAAGACATCGGAAAACTGTCAAGGGTGGCGGTAATCGGAATGACCGTTCAGAAGGACCTCTTTCAGGACGAGGATCCCATAGGGAAACAGATCCTCCTCGGAAATAATCCATTTGAAGTAATTGGGGTCCTTGAGCCGAGAGGAACGTCCGCTACAGGACTGGACATGGACAGCCGCGTTGTCATTCCCCTTTCAACCGGCCAAAAAAGGGTCTTTAATCAAGACTACCTGTTCATGATAAAAATCGTTTTGCACGATGCCTCCACGATGTCCCAAACCGTTGACGACGTTCGGGCGCTTCTTCGGGAACGCCATAATCTTAAACCGGGGATAGAGGACGACTTCACTGTTGTGACGCCAACCCAGGTCATGAACATTGCATCGAAGCTTTCCACAACCTTCAGCCTCTTTCTTATCCTGGTTACGGTGATATCCCTTGTGGTAGGGGGGATAGTCATCGCAAACATCATGTTTATCGCCGTTAACGATAGACAGGCGGAGATTGGAATTCGCAGAGCGGTTGGGGCCAGGCAAAAAGATATTCTTGTCCAGTTCCTAATCGAAGCGGTGAGTGTGGCTATTATAGGTGGGGTATTAGGTGTCGTTTTGGGTTTGATTGGGCTCAAGGCCTTGTCAGGCTTCATGAAACTGCCGACCGCCATCATGTGGCGCCCGATTGTCTTGGCGCTCTTGAGCGCGATAATCGTTGGGCTACTGGCAGGGATTCAACCGGCGAAGAAAGCGGCAAACCTCAACCCTATTGAAGCCCTAAGGTAAAATTGAATGCGACCCAGGCCATTGCGTGGATTCCGGATTGCCATAAAATCCCTCACAGGTCATCCTTTGAGAGTTGGTCTAGCTGTATTGGCAATTGCGATCGGCGTGGCCTCGGTCGTTGTGATGGTTGGGATTGGGAGAGGAGCGGAAGACGACGTTCGTAGAAAGATTGAAGGCATGGGCACAAATCTGATCGTGGTCAGCGCCAGCCAATCGAGATCGGTCAAGGGACAGGTGGGAAAACTCGGAATCATGACAACATTGACGCCAAAGGACGCCCGAGCAATCGCCGATGAATGCCCCTCTGTCAAACGAGTGGCGCCGGCGTATTCAAAGAAACTTTCGGTCAAGTTCGAAAATGTTAGCTACAGCACAAGAATAGTTGGGACGCTACCTTTGATTCAGGAAATCCGAAACATCGGCGTCGAATCCGGCGTATTCTTTGACGAAGACGAAAACAGGCTCATGGCCCCTGTGGCAATTGTTGGGCCTACCATAGTCCAGACCCTTTTTGCGGGGCGAGATCCTGTGGGTGAATCAATCAGGATCGGAAATATCCTAATGAAGGTGATCGGAGTAACCGTTCCCAAAGGCGCTATTTCGGGAGAAGACGAAGATGACCAGATTCTCGTTCCTTTGCGAACCGCTATGAACAAACTCATGAACGTAACGTATTTGAGCAATATATTTGTCGAGGCGGCGGGATTCTACAACATCCACGTAGCAGAGGCTGAAATCCGGTCATTTCTGAGAGAGCGCCACCGATTAAATCAAGGCAAAGAAGACGATTTTACGATTCAGAATCAGGCCGATGTTATTGAAGCTCAAAGCTCCGTAACAAGAACATTTGGTCTTTTGGTCGGTAGCATTGCGGTCATTTCATTGATTATCGGGGGCGTTGGCATACTGGGAGTGATGCTTCTCTCTATTAGGGAGCGGGTGAGCGAGATAGGAATCCGTCGCGCAGTGGGCGCAAGACGAAGAGATATACTCGTTCAGTTCCTCGTGGAGTCTTCATTTCTCGGTGTGGTGGGTGGCGTGTCAGGACTCTTGCTGGGGGTTGGATCGGCTGCCGGAGTCAAGTATTTTTCAGGAATGCCAGTGATTCTGGCCGCCGATTACATTGCTCTTTCGCTTGTTTTCTCTATTGCGATCGGGCTCATCTTCGGAATTTACCCGTCATGGAAGGCTGCGCTGCTTGATCCTATCGAAGCCCTTAACACCAAAGCCTGACTTTCGCCTCTTTTATATGATGCTATAGCTTCGCCAAAGTTGAGTTAATAGTTTGGATATTGCAGAAGAATACATTGAGACCAATCGGCGTTTCCGGCGGTTAAACGTAACGTTTCCAGAGCTTAATAGATAATAATAACACCTTGATATTAATGTTATTAATTCTCAAGAAGACAATTTGTTGTATCCGAAGTCAAAAAAAAGAGTGACAAAATTGCCTTTTCATTACATGCTATCAAAGTTTACTTATTTACTATAGATAAGGAGAAAAAACTTGTCAAAAAAATTTCTAATTTTGTCGGTCGTCACCTTAGTGACCTTGGGACTTGCTTCCGTCGCTTTCTCTAGTTGAGCGGGTTGTTTCCCCTCCTGGTCAGGAGGATCATCAAACTCTTATTCCACCGGCGGTTATTCGTCCTATTATGGTTATGGCGGTTCCCCTTACGGTTATGGTTACGCCTCCCCCCAACAGTACAACTACCAGTCGTCAGGCCAATCCGGTAAACCGGCAAAAAAGTCGAAATCGAAACCAAAGCCCGCTACCAATTAGAG
>JAZDKD010000638.1:0-2677 GCA_043803345.1 Pseudomonadota bacterium | reverse complement strand
CAACGCCCCTGCCCCGACACCAACAACTAAGACGACAATTGCAAAAGAACCTTGCGCAGCGCACTCACCTTGTCGGAAGCCTTCATGATCGGACTTCCGCACACGACAATGTCCGCTCCGTTTTGTGCTGCGAATTCCGGAGTGACCTCCTGCTTGTGCCTGTCGTCCTTGAGATCTTCCGCCCGGATTCCCGGCACAGCCTTGATCAGATTGATATCCTTGATCGCGGACAAGCAAGTCCCCGGCAGAATGACACCGTGCAAGCCGAGATCCTTGGCTCGCTGAGTGAGAAATACAACTGTCTCCTCAAGTGAGCGACGGAAATACGCCCTGCACCAATCGTCGTTGTAATGAGTGAGCACGGTAACTCCAAGGATCTTGGTCTTCGATCCCTCGGTAGCTTTGACCGCGCCTGTGAGCTGGTCGTCTGCCTGAACCCAGACGTTGAAGTAGTCCACGTGGGCGTCGACCAGCATCTTGGCGATGTCTGTCATCGTCCGCTTGCCGTTCCACATCTTAAGATCCACAAACAGCGACCGGCCCAAGCGAGTTACCCGGTCAAGCCATATAGACCCGCCCCCAGGGTCGTTCAGCACAGCATCAAGGTTGATCTTTATGCCGAACCTCTCTCCGGTTTCCGAGAGGTTGTACATGTCAACGATTGTCTCGTCGAACCTATCACGAAGACTGTCGAATGCCACGAAGAGCCATGGGGTCTTCATTTCGTGCCTCCTTTCTCCACATGAGTCAGACCGCGATTGGCCTGCCACTGTAGCGGATTCTCGAGGAATTGGCGATAATCTGCCAAAGCAGCCATACGATCGACGCCAACCCCGACATCACCGATACGCTCGGCAACTTCGATCAGTTGAGACAAACGAAGAAGATAGACCATCTCGATTCCGGCTTCTGCCAACCGATTGTCTGCAACTGGATTCGCGTAATAGAGAATGCAGGCACCCCTGTTCGCTTTGTAGCCTGCTTCTCGCAAGCACGTAACGCCGTTGCGGATGGTTTCGGCGAAATTGACTAGCTCTTCCATGTCCAGCGCGCTGTCCCCGCGGGCAATCTCGGGATTTTTCTGAATTCCCGTAATCAATTCTTTCTGTCCGCCCGTTTTGCGCAACTCGCGGATATACACGAACGGAATTGTCCGACCTAGGAGCTCACTAAGCTTTTGGCTGACAACCCACCCGGGCACGACACCGCCAGTGACGTTACCAGCCACGAAATCAATTTGACCACGAACGGGCCACTTCTCGGCTATTTCAAACGCTAGGTAGCTGCAAAGCATAACCATCAAGGTCTGCCGACCAACCTGACCTTTTACGGAAACATAGCCTGGCCCCCAGTTACCGGAGGCATAGAGAAACGGTTGTTTCTCTATAGGTAAATGTGGCACACCCTCGTTCGTGACGCACCGAGGAACGTTCCTTAATTCGAGCGCTCCTGTAAGCAGAATTTCCGAAGCAAGCCTATCTGACGTCGATGCACTAATCATGGTATCGCTCCTTCCGGGTTAACACCTAAGTTTCTATTCTGCCGGACGCAACACGGCAACTGCCCGGGCCACCCGGACAATGTTTAAATCGCCGTAATTCCTTTCGACATCAGTTGCCAGTTGCAACACGTAGGGAACGTATTGTGTGTTCCACTTTTCATCCGACATCCACACACCGTCCATAAGGTTAGAAACCTTATCGTCCAGCTTCAATAGCCTCACGATTGGAAGACGCTTCCAAACCTGCCGCATTTCAATGACTGTTGAATCCGCTTCCACAGAGAAAGTCATACTGTTCACGAGTTCTACGGTTCCGCGAGGCAACCACTGCGGCAAAACCGCAGTAGTGTCCTCTTTGAAATCATGGAAAAGCAACGCCAATGCGCACTGCACCCTTCTCCGCTTCGCATCTCCCGACAGCTTGGTTTCCTGCAAAAATGTTATTGCGCACCACAGAGGATGAATCGCATATGGTGTTTTCTTATCCCACTTGCGAGTATTTCCTCTTTTAGCGTGATTGGCATGTCCCTCGATGCAAGATATTATTGCTGACCTGAATATTTCCATCAGGTTATTCATGCAATCTTCCTCCATTCCTGTTGTCATGAACGATTAACAAACATCCTGAAACTCAAGCACCTTGGCTTGATTTAATAGCATACCAAAACTCCCCCTTTTGGGCAAATTAAATTTCCCTAATATAATTAATACTTATAATAGTTTCTCTCTTAATATTTTCTAAATCTAAAAAATTAGTTAATCACATCCCCTCTCAAATTCTGCCCGATCGGGCAGAATTTGAGATACGATAAACAAATTATTACTGCCTTATTCTACTGCCGAATTCTACTTTATAAAACTACCCTTTACAACAAGTAATCGACCTTGCCAGAAATAACCGTCACAAAAGGTTTGATTCCTAATTCCTGAATTAAATCCTTTGTGTCTGGGTCAAATTTATCAGGACTAATGAGAACACTTTTTTGTAATTGAGTATACCCATTTCTAACCAAATACCGCCGAAATATAAACCGCTCTTTTGATTTATTCTCTGGGATATCAAAAATAATTAGTGTGGAAAATCCATCTGAACGACGATCAATTTTTTTCGGCTTCGCCAATAATTGTTTGCCTTTATTAGTTAATATATAAACACTTTTGGAATTTTTTTTGGGG
>JAZDKD010000637.1:0-2370 GCA_043803345.1 Pseudomonadota bacterium | reverse complement strand
GAAGAGACAGCGTGGTCGCATTTGAATCCCCCATTTAGGGACAGAGTGGCGATTTCCAATTAGGTTACGCAACTCAGAGAAAAGCGAGCAATTAACAATAATTGCGATTTGCAATTAGCCTTAGTCCCTAAAAAATAATTTAACACTTTCAAACAAAATTTAACAGAAGTTTATCTCGTGTCCTAATAATTCTTTGCCGATATATCGATGAAATGATGGTTTCTAATGTTTTGCCTCACACGAATTCGTCAGGCAGAGATTCTTGAGGAATCCCCCAAATGGATTGGGTGGTTGAATTATCTTGACACTTTGTTCAGCGGAGGCCTATTTAGAATATAATCGACCCATTACAATTTGGACTCCGGAAGAATACAATTTATAGCCAGACTAAAAACTGTTGAGAGGGGTTGGTGTCAAACCTGACCGGTTCAATGGATGGAAGTCATGACAGATCATGCGGACAAAAAGAAAAGAAACAAGACTCTGGTGGTCATGATGTCCATCCTGGCTGCCATAGCCACATCCCTGGCCGCTTATCTCTTCCCATCAATAGGGTCCTTCATTAATCTCAGGTTCTACGATTTCAAGATGGGGCTCAGTTGCTGCAAGACGTACTCGCCCGACATAGTCCATCTGGACATAGACGATCTGGCGACCCAGCGATTTGGAATTTGGCCGTGGGACAGGTCAATGAGCGGTTGGATCCTGAAAAGGCTCACAGAACTTGGAGCTAAGGCTGTCGCATTTGATGTGCTTTACACTTCGCCTGGGAAAAGTGTTGAAGGCAATAGCGCCTTCTTTGAAGCCATCGAAGAATCGGGAAAGTTTGTGGCTGCTACAGCCTTCCGGATCACTGACGATATGAACTTGGAACTCAAGATTACCGCAGAGAAGGAACGTGCCGAGGCTTTGTATGAAAGGGCATGGCCCGTTGCGGTTCCCTCCGGTTATAACCTTTTCAGGGCGGCCTCGCTGGAAAACTCATTTACCCCTCTTGTTCCTGTTCTTGTTCTTTCCAGAGAGATTGGGCATATCAAGGACATACCGGAGCGGGATGGGGTCCATAGACGTGTCCCCATGTTCATAAGATTGGAAGACAGACTGGTTCCTGCTATGAGTTTGGCAACGATTGCTGTTTACAGCGGCCATAAATCCGGTGATTTCAGATTGGACCGATCTTCAGGCATTGTTACACCCCTGAATGGTCAAGCCATTAATATTCCTGTTGATTCCAGGGGCATGATGCTCATTAACTGGGGAAACGCATGGGAGAGTTTTCCTCATTACTCTGCCGTTGATTTGCTCGATGACGAGCCAAATGAGACAAAATCTCCGCGTTACAAGGACAAGATAGTAGTTGTGGGAGTTTCAGCGACAGGGACCACCGATTTTGGAATAACCCCACTGGATTCAAGAGCGCCCTTGAGCCGGGTTCATTCCTTCGCAATAAATACCATTCTGACCCGGAGCTTCATTAGGGAAATTACCCCGTTCCCCTATCTCGGGATCGCTGCTCTTATCCTAGCCATAGTGTTTGTGATGGTCGCCAACAGAGTACGCCTGCGGATAGCGATGCTCATTGCCTTTGTCATTTGCGTGGCCTTCATGGTCTTTTCTTTGGCAGGTTTCCTGTTGTGGTCCTATGAGATACCACCAGCGGAGTTTCTCATCATCTTCGCCCCTCCTGTCGCCATATGTCTGGTCGGAAGAATTATCGGTGTTGAATTGGACGCTTACAAGGCTTCCAAAGCGCTGGAACGTTACCTGTCCCCTGAATTGGTCAAGGACATTATTGATAGCGGCGCAGAAGTGGACCTGAACACAAAAAAGCGTGAGCTGACAATTATGTTCGTAGATATTCAAGGCTTCAGCACCATGTCCGAATTTGTGGCCGTTGAATATGTGAACAGATTCCTTAATGATTTCTTTGAACTGATGACTCAAACTGTTTTTGAACACAAAGGCACAGTTGACAAATTCCTGGGCGATGGACTCCTGGCTTTCTTTGGGGATCCTGTGCCTCTGAAGAATCATGCTCTGGCGGGTTTGGAAGCAGCCTTGTGGATGCAGGAGCGGATGAAAGGTCTGAACGCGAGGTGGGCAAACTGCGGCGTACCGGAACTTGAGAGAGGTTTGACCATACGAATAGGCCTGAACAGCGGGTCAGTAATTGTTGGGAACATAGGATCACCAAGGCGCTTGGAATATACGGTTCTCGGTTCGGTGGTCAACATAGCCAGCAGGCTCCAATCCCTGGCTCCCCCGGGAGGAATAATAATGTCAGAAACCACCTGGTTGAATGTCAAAGACTCCATCGAATGCCAGGGGCCTGAGGTGGTGAAAGTAAAGGGCATCGACAGGGGTATACCA
>JAZDKD010000636.1:0-2397 GCA_043803345.1 Pseudomonadota bacterium | reverse complement strand
ACAATGTCAACCTGATGCTGTATGGGTTGATTCTCCTGCTTTGTATCATTGACATCATGACCCCAAAGGGAATTGCCATGGGGGTTTTGTATGCTATCCCTATACTGCTATCCCTTTTTTATCGTACAAGACTGGGCCAGTTTACTCTGGCTTTTGTATGTTCATCACTCATAATCATAGGCTATTTCCTTTCACCTTCAGGAGAAGATGTTTTCTATTCTCTAATTAATCGGATTCTGGCTCTTATTGTTATTTGGATAACTGCCTTATTTGTCTCGCAATGGAATCTATTGGAGGGAAAGAGAGAAAAGGCTAGGCAAGAGATAAAAGTCCTTCGAGGATTACTGCCTATTTGCTCTTCATGCAAGAAGATAAGGGGCGATGAAGGATATTGGCATCATGTTGAAGAATACATAAGCGATCACTCGGAAGCCCTATTCAGCCACGGCATTTGTCCTGACTGCATGAGAAAGCTGTATCCAGACCTTGCCGACAAAGTTCTTAGTCGTTTGGAGGAGGACAAAAAGGAATGAAGATGGGTTGTGAGTGATCAAAACCTGACAACTCTTTCGCATTGAAATGTCTAGAACATTACTACAAGCGACGCAAGGCCGTCGAATTTTCGTTCAGGAAACTCTGGCCGATGTTAGTTTGGTGTAAGCCCAATTTTTCACATAGGAAGTCTTGAGTTTATAAGGGGGGGCGCATGGCTTATATTCCGACGCCATTGGATTTGGTTGATCCGGCGGATAGTGTTGTAACCTGTTTTAATAAGGTTAATACGAATTTTGGGGACATCCAGACGGTGATAAATGACCTGACGGCGTTACTGTCCGGTGGTTTTGATTACACCAAAACGGAACTTATCGGCGGGGCGTCAACCGCTCTGGATTCAATTGACGGCGCTGGTTTAACGCAGGGTAACAGAGCGCTTGTAATAAAGGGGAGCAATCCGGGTCAGGTTTATATTTACGTGCTGGATGAGAACGTCGGGGGAACTGAAAATACGCCGGATCTGATTGCTCCTGACACGAACGCCGGAACAAAAAGGTGGGTTTTGGCTTCGAGTCCGGCCCATTTCTGGAATATTTCCAGTGATCCTACGGTTAACAGTGACGAAACGACAGGGGTCAAGCCTGGGGATATCTGGAAAAACGGCGCAAACTTATGGGTATGTAATTCAGCGGTTGCAGGGACCGCTTCGTGGATAAGGCTATTGAAGCTTGGAACCGGGGGGACCGACGCTTGCGCCGGGAATGACGCCAGACTTTCAGACGCCAGAACTCCCCTGTCTCATGGACACGTTGAAGCGGACATATCCGATCTCAAGAGTTATTCGCTTTCGACGCATGACCATGACTCAGATTATCCGGCCATCGGCCACGATCATAATACGAGTTACGCCGCCTTACTGCATAATCACGATTTAGCTTATGCGGAATTAAACCACAATCACGATTCGGATTATTCGGAGCTGGGGCATACACATGCGGATGCTTCCAGCGCAGTAAAAGGACTGATACAGCTTGCCGGGAATCTTTCCGGTTCAGCGGCGGCCCCTACAGTAGTTGGAATAAAAGAATCCGGAGGGACAAGTCTCGCACTGGGGGCCATAAATGACGGGCAGTTCTTAAAACGTAGCGGCTCTGGTGTCATAAGCGGTGATCCCTTACAGGACGTAGTAGGCGGTCGTTTGGATCTTGTTTCCGCCACAAGTTTAGGTTGGCGTTTTTGGAAAAACAATCAAATTAGACTTTTTAGTGGTTCCAGTTGGGAACTAATCCGTGTCGCGTCTGAACCCACGGCTGCGAACACAGCCAATGATTTGAACGGCGCTGCTTTGGCGGTCAATAAGATTTATGACGTATTTGCCGAGTATTCTGACTCAACTTCATTCAATTTAAAATTCTCTCGTTGGTCCAGTTTTGGCGCAGGCGTGTCTTCGAGGACAGCCGCCTATAGCTCAGGAACTACTTACAATATTGGAGACAGAGTTACTTACGGAGGCCATGACTATGTTTGTATCCAGTCTGGAAGCAATAAAACGCCTTCGTCGGAAGCTACTTACTGGGATGATAACGGGGCGTCGATTGATGGAGATTTTTCAGGGTTATATCGACATGACGGTGTTCTAGTCTCAAGTAATTCAGCATTAGGCAAAAAACGTCGATGGCTGGGAGTAATCTATACTTACAGTAATGGTGGAACGGTAAACTTTAAAGACGAAGAGATTTATAGATATATAGGGAATTATTATAATCGACATCAAAAGGCGGTAAAAACTTATAACACTAACGCCAATTGGACTTACGGCACATTAACATGGAGGGAAGCTAATGGCGGGAGCGGCAATGTTAGAGGCCAAATGGTGTCGGCCACTACCGATGCTGTCACTAT
>JAZDKD010000635.1:0-3145 GCA_043803345.1 Pseudomonadota bacterium | reverse complement strand
GTAAAGGGTAAGATACATATATATTATCCCATACTTGATCCCACAGAACCACCAGTTCATGGAGTGTCTATATCCCGACACCCCTTGGGGGCACTGGAACATATAGACCATATGGAACAATGATTCCAGGTGGTCTATTTTTGTTTGGTCTGATACATCCGTCGTAAACCATTTATTGCTGGGAGGCCTCCCTGGGGCAAACCGAGGGAAGGCTGCTTACCAGAATCCTTTGGCCCGGCAGCAGTGTGCCGGGCCAATGTATCGTGATGATTAATCTAGGCGGTTCTCTTGCGCTTCGCCAGGAACGGCAGCCGCCAGTTGCCCTCCCCGCTCAGGCGGATGTCGCGGCGCGGAAACTGCTGGGACAATGCCTGCATGGAAAATTTCTTCGGCCATCTCAAAGAAGAGTACCTGCGCCATTTCAAAAACCCTACCTTTGAAGGAGCCCAACAAATCATTGACGAATATATTTACTTCTACAACTATGAATGGATACAATTGAAATCAAGACAGACACCTTTTCAACTCAGGTGCCTGTCCTTGTAACCACTCGGGGTCTTTCTTTTCGTGTCTTGTTTTAGGGGGCCAGTTCACAGGCTAGTATTGTTTTCTTTTTTCGCTTCTTCTTAGTAACAAAGCGATGATCAAGAGTGTGGCAGTGACACCAGCGTGGCAGCCAAAAAGTATAGTATGTGGTAAGTAAGGTGATAAAGTGATTATGGCGAATACCAGCGACTCCATGACGAAGAACAACAAAAAAAGGCCGCTATTCTTTAACCAGCCAGGTTGGAAGGTGCTGACACCATCCATATTATTTTCTCCTTTCACTCATTGCCAATTTGCTGCCTAACGGTTTGGATCACCGGCCGCCGGTTCTGGCGGGGCGATAAAATCATCTTAGCATGAAAATTGGTAAAACGCCCGACCCGTACCTCCGCCGGAGGCGGTGTTGGGCCGCAACAGCTCATCTTGCCCACAGCCATATACTGATAATTATTAAAATCATCACTCCCCATATCCATATCAAATCAATTGGCATCGGTGGTGGACTTGTCTCTTCACTCTTGTCAAATGCCACTAGACACAACCGGTCTTTCTTATCTATCATATCTTGGAGATTATATTCTATCCCAAATGATTCAAGCCACGAAACAAAATGAGTGTCACCGTCGGTTTCAAACATTTCTTGCGCTATTTTCTTGTATTCATCATTATCTTGAACCCGTCGAGCCTTTGCTCCATAAACTTTTTGCCCTACTTGCACAGTTACATGTGGATTTACCAAAATATTTTTATACCAATCTGTTCTTGCTCCCCAACCTGAACACACATATTCTCTTTCACCTACTAAAACATATGAAAGCATAGTGTGCCTCGGTTTTTGACTTATTCTCCCCCAACTGGTCAATACTAGCATCTTACTTCCTGATAATGCTTTATGACTTAGTAGCTTACCAAGCCCCATACGCCACCAAATGAGTGGGGTTTTGAATAACAATCTATTCAACGTTCCCTTTTTGGGGTAAGTCATTGCTCCAGATGCTTTTTGGTTAACGTTCTCTGTCATTGACTCTCTTTTTTCAGCCCAACGGTTTGGGTTCAGGCGCAGCGGCGGGACAGGAAAGTCGTCACGGTAATTATCGCCTCATTTCTGACCGGGTGCATCCCCTCAGCAGTACAGCCGCTGTCGCCTGAAGCCGGTGTTGGGCAGCTACTTGGATTATAGGTGTCCATCGCGAGCGAATCTTTCGATCATTTCTACTGCCACATCTACCCCTTTTTCAGAGTGGATTTTCTGACCTACCTGACTCGCTTTCGTTTTTATACCACTATCGTTTACAACCTGCTGAATAGCTCTTGACAGCTTTTCTACAGTGAGACTCTTCCTGGGAATTGGTTCTGAGCCGACACCGAGTTTTTGTACCTGCCATCCCCAAAAGAATTGGTCTCCAAAGGAAGGTACGATCACACTCGGTACACCCGCTCGTAGTCCAGCTGATGTGGTGCCAGCCCCACCATGATGAACTACCGCCGCCATCCGCGGAAAAAGCCAGTCATGAGGAACAGCGTCAACGCGCAAAACCGAGTCTGGCAAGGTTCCTGAACCAAGTGCACCCCATCCACCAAGAAGAACACCCCGAAGATTACTTTCTCTTAAGGCATTTATGACAACCTGAGACAATCTATCCCGCTCGTGATCGACCATGCTCCCAAAACCGACAATAACAGGTGGCGGCCCGTCCGCTAAAAAATCAAGCAGGGATTTTTCCGGTTTGAAACCTTCAGCAGAATCAAGAAACCAGTACCCAGTTATTTGCTGACGATCACTCCAATCAGGTGGTTTCGAAACGACAGTTGGGCTGTATCCATAGATGATCGAGGTTGCACTTTGGGGTGAATCCATTTTCCAATAATCGCGTGACTTGATGGGGGGTAGTTCCAAGATCTCTTTTCGACACTCATTGACGGATGGCAATATCAGATTATAAAAAAGTTGATTGAATAGTTTTGTCGTGTAGTAGTTGATCACTCTCCTAAACGGCAGCCAACTTGGCGGGATTTTCCCGACTGCTCCCACAAGGTGACGGGACGGTGTCATTGGCCAAAGAAAAGCCGCCAATGACGGGATGTTATATTTTTCCGCCACATGCCAGCCCGCAAAAGACAGACCTGAATTCAACAATAACTCGGCATCTTGATTCGCAACAAGCGTTGTTTCAAAGATTTCTCGCATTACAGGTCGGAATTTTTCTTTCATCCAACGGGTGATGCGTATCGTATTATTTCCCAATTCGGTTAAAGCCTGATTGACTAATACCTCGCGAGGATCCAGGTCAAGAGGGTGAAAATCCAGATCGTACTTTCTGACAAAATCCTCAAAGATTTTATGTGTAACGATGCGAACAGAATGCCCAGCTTTCTGTAAACCTAGGCTCAGAGCAATGTACGGTTGAATATCGCCGCGAGTACCGAATGTATTGATAACAATTTTCATTTTTTCCTGGCCTTTCTGTTCTTGCCAAGCTGCCCAACTGGTTGCTCAGCCTCGCTTATGAGACTCAACAGCTTATGGACCTCTGCTGTCTAATCACCGACATTAATTTAGGCATTAGGATGCAACAGGTTATAATTGATTATTACTCTT
>JAZDKD010000634.1:0-15159 GCA_043803345.1 Pseudomonadota bacterium | reverse complement strand
AGGAAAGTGACAAAAATCAGCGCGACCACATTGAATAAGGTCGGAATTCTATCTTGAGCCTCTTTGGGTAAATATTGTGAAACTATTTTTACAACTGATACAAAGATTAGAGGACATCCGATCAGCCACGAACTATATTGCCATAGCCAAGCTCCTGCCATTCCGACAATCAAATAAATTGCCGGGCGTATATGTTTGCCAAGGTTACGTTTCGTAAAGACGATATGCGCCAAGGGTGGAACCAGAGCCAAAGCCATTACTAACGAAGCCGCGACTGCAAAAGTTTTTGTATAGGCCACCGGCCCGAAAAGCTTTCCTTCCGGCCCTGTTAGAGTGAAGACCGGCAAAAACGAAATTATTGTTGTGAGAGATGAAGTTATTACTGCGCCTCCAACTTCCACGGCGGAACCATGGACAATGTCAAACATGCTCTGTTCTGGAGGGGCTTCTTCCATCCGTTTTAGGATGTTCTCGCAAAGGATGATACCCATATCGACCATCACCCCTATTGCGATCGCTATCCCGGATAACGCCATTATATTTGCGTCAACGCCAGCGAATTTCATAACTATGAAGGTGAAGAGCACAGCCAGTGGGAGCACGGCGGAAATTAGAAGCGAGCCCACAATGTGGTTCATCATAACGATAACCACGATTATAGTAACAAGGATCTCTTCACGTAGCGCTCGGTCAAGTGTACCCAGAGTTTCATAGATCAACCCGGTCCTGTCATAAAACGGCACTATTTTGACTTGCGATATTCGTCCGTCAGCAAGTTTTTTTGTCGGCAGACCTGGAGCGATTTCTTCGATCCTCTTCTTCACATTCTTGATTACCTGAAGAGAGTTTTCAGAGAATCTAACTACTACAACACCCCCTACGGCCTCGGCGCCTTCTTTGTCCAACGCCCCCCGTCTCATTGCAGGTCCCATTGAAACCGTGGCCACGTCCTTTATGAACAGGGGGACATTCTGGTTAACCTTCACCACACTATTTTCAAGGTCCGGAACGGATCTTATGAAACCGAGGCCACGGATACTGTACTCTGCCCGATTGACCTCTATAACGCCTGCCCCTACGTCTATGTTGGACATTCTCACTGCATTGAAGACTTCCGGTAATGTTACATTATGCGCTCGCATTGCGTCTGGATTGACATCGATTTGATATTCCTTGACGTATCCGCCTATCGATGCGACTTCAGCTACACCACCGGCCGACTGGAGGTAATACTTTACGTAGTAATCCTGAATTGTCCGTAATTCATCCAGCCCGAACCCTTCGCCTTCAAGGGTGTACCAAAAAACTTGACCAAGGGCCGTAGCGTCAGGCCCAAGAGAAGGTTGAACGGCTTCGGGCAATGTTCCTGGGGGCAAGGAGTTCAACTTTTCCAGAATTCGGGATCTTGACCAGTAAAAATCTATGTTTTCCTTGAAAATTATGTAGATAGTCGAGAACCCAAAAAACGAATTGCTCCTGATCACTTTGACCCCGGGGACTCCAAGTAAAGCCGCTGTCAACGGATAGGTTATTTGGTCTTCGATGTCCTTGGGGGATCGACCCTCCCATGTCGTGAACACGATCTGTTGATTTTCCCCGATATCAGGGATAGCGTCTACCGGCACAGGAAACCGAGGCAGCCAGGAGATGTCCCAATCAAAGGGAGCGACCGACAATCCTCCAAAGAAAGTGAAAGCTAGAACCAGAGCCATGAACAGCTTTCGTTCGATCCAGAACCTCATGAATCTGGAAAACAAACTTTCGCTTACTACCGGTGGTCTTTCATGTTTTGATGTAACTGAATCCATATTTCACCGCCAGCCCTTTCAAGGATTCTCGGGAGCGATCTTTTCGACTATCTCCGCACATTCATCCGGCTCTTGATCATTTTCGGGTGTTATCTTGTGGAATGGATTCTTCCGGTCATCTGCCTGTCCTATCCAATATGCCCCAGAGCCGTCAAAGGCTTTTGGGCAATGGAAAATCGTCAGATCGGCTTGTGTCATTTGTCCGAAAGTCATAAGAATTTTGACAGTGGTTTCGGAGAGAGAATTGAAAAAACGTCGTTGATCGATAGGGGTCTTGTTGTTGGCGATCTTCGTTGTAGTGGACAAAAGACCATTGGAGAGTTGATTCCATTTCTTTTTCTGTTTTAGGTCAAGGGCAGAGGTGTCTATCTTCTTTATCGAATTTGTGAGCTCGGAACTGGCTGCTACGGCTGCCTCGGAGTTCTCTGTGCCGATTGCATTTTTTAATTTGATGTATTCGACAAATATTGGAGTTAGTCTAGCGATAAAACTCTTAGGCGCAACGAGTTTTTCTATTGTGTCTTCATCTGATTTGTCGTCGGTTTTTTGATCATCAGGAGATTTCTTTTCCGCAGGGGCCATCATGCTCGTCTTCCCAAGTATCTGCATCGTGCTGTCAATTTTGAACGCCCCTTTGGTGACCACCCGTTCGCCTTCCCTGAGACCATTGTCAACTATGTATTGGTTACCAACGCGGGAGCCAAGTATGACTTCACGCAATTCATAGGTAGGAGTGGATGTCCCGGGGACTTCGATGTACACTATTGCCCGTTTACCGGTAATAAGAGGTGCAGTTATCGGAATTAAGAGAGGCGCCCTAGAGCCTTTATCATCCGCATAGCCGTAGGATGAAGCCGGTCTTAGCGGCATCTTGCTGTCAGGGCAAACCCCGGGTATGTCACTGGCTTCGTCGCGTGGGTGAACGGGACAAATGTATTTACCGGCCCATTCCGGTTTAATAACCTTGCCGTGATCATCCAGTTCGGCTTCCAGTTCTGCGCTAACGAACATGCCTGGTTTCAGCAGGTAGTCGGGATTTGGGGCGTCAACTCTAACCTTGACCGAGCGTGTCTTAGTGTCAAGAGTGGGATCTATGAAAAGCACTTTTCCATGAAATGTTTTCCCTGGGACCGCAGATGTTGTGAATGTAATGTTCTGTCCGTATCTTATCCAGGGCAGGTCTGTTTCATACGCGTCCATCTTGACCCACACATCCGAAAGATCGTTAATGACGAACATCTCGGTTCCTTCTTTGACGAACTGTCCGAGGATCGCGTTTTTCTTTGTGACTATTCCGGTGATCGGCGCTTTGAGCGTTACATAAAGAGTGGGACGCTTCTGGACTCTAATCTGGTCGATTTGTTCACGATCCAGTCCATACTGGATCAACTTCTCTTCGGCCCCTTTGATAACTGATTGATCATCCGGATCGCTCTTGATAGTCTCGAATAACTCAACCTGTCCTTTGATAAGGGTAGGGCTCCATATCTTGACCAAGGGGTCGCCCTTGTTCACACTTTCGCCGGTAAAATTGACATAAACCTCATCCAGTCTACCCTCTATCCGCGATGTAATCACAGCCTGGCGGGTTTCAGCCTCAAACACCATTCCAACCATGTGGATTAGCGCCTTGGCTCGTTCTCTCCTTACTTCGGTAGTTTGAATTTCAGCGAGTTTCCTGGCGGTCTCGGACATTGAGAGGGTGGACGCCCCGCGTGTGTCTTTGGAGTCTGAGCCACCTGTTTCGAGAGGGATAAGGTCCATAAAACAAATTGGACACTTGCCGGCGTTGGGCATTCGAATTTGAGGATGCATGGCGCATGTCCATACTGTGGACTCATGGTCATGGTTTGATTTCTTGTCAATAAAGTGTCCTTGCGCTTCATTAATGGTGGGTTGGGCTCCAATCTCAACACTCGTTTCCGGAGTTGTTGGAGCCTGGGAGAAATAGTATCCGGCCAGGAAGGCCACCAATATCAGTCCTACCCATAATGCGACTATTGTCTTGGGATGCCTGGGTTTCGAATCCATCGTATTCATTGGTGGCCTCCGTGGGTTAAGCAAGTCCCGGCACACATTGGCGTCGGGAGAAACGTTGAGAACCTATACAGCCAATCTGATCGGCGTTTCGGTATATTTTAGACGCCCGTCAGCCACCTCTATTATTCTGTGAGCATATTCTGCGTTAGTCCTGCTGTGGGTGACCATGACAATGGTTTGTCCTTCAGAATTCAGTTTCATTAGGAGTTTCATGACTTCTTCCGAATTCCTCGAATCAAGGTTGCCTGTAGGTTCGTCGGCAAAGAGTATGGGTGGTTCGTTGACCACGGCCCTGGCAATGGCGACTCTCTCCTGTTCGCCGCCGGAAATTTGATTCGGCAACCTAAATGCCTTATCTTGCAGGCCGATTCTTTGCAGGGCAGCTAAAGCCAATCTTTTTTTCTCTCTTTCGGAGTGATGAGTGACAGCCAGCGGTAGCTGAACGTTCTCTATCACATTTAAGTAAGGAACAAGCTGAAAGGATTGAAATATAAATCCCATGAATTCCCGTCTGAAATCGGCGAGCTTGTCTCGTTTCAACGAGTAGATGTCAATATCTTCGATTTTTATTAATCCATGCGTTGGACTGAGTAACCCACCTAACATTGATAATAAGGTGCTTTTCCCTGAACCCGATTCCCCCATAATCGATATAAATTCACCCTGCGTAATTGAAAGATCAATCGAGCTTACTGCGGCAACTCTGGCGTCGCCTACTCCAAATTCCTTCTTAACGTTTATCGCTTCTATATACTTCATAATTAATCTCCTATAAGGTACGTAACGCTTCACTCGGGTCCATCGCCGCGGCGGCCCTGGCGGGATAAAAGGATGCAAGCAGGCCTATGAGAATGGCCAAAAAGACAGAGCCAACCGCCATGGTGTAATCTAGCGTCAAATGAGGGGCATGCTCCGATAAAGCGTTCAAGATCCCGTATGTTACGCCTATACCAACCAGATACCCGAGAACGCCGGCCGAGAACGAAACCAGGAATGCCTCGAGCAGTATTATTTTCATGATATGGGAACTGCGGAAACCTATTGCGCTAAAGATCCCGATCTCTCTTGTCCGTTCATTAACACTTCCCATCATGGTCACGAAAACAACCATGGCCCCAACGAAGAGCACCAGCCCCGATATCCCAAGCGATAACCGCTGAAAACTATGTAATGTGTCCATTCTGCCTTCCACGACTTGCTGAACGGCGGTAACTTTTCCTGTCGGAATCTTTTCTGACAATTGACGCACGATTTCAGAAATCGGGCAATTCTTACAGAGAGCCGCAATCTCTACCATGGAAATTTTTCCATTTTTGTCGAAGATTTCTTGGGAACCAGGGAGTGACATAAAGACTAAACTGTCATCCTGAGAGCCTGTAGAGTCAAGAATCCCGGAAACCGTAAATTCATAATCCTTTATGTCCAACTTAGACCCCAGGCCTGCCTTAAAGCGCTCAGACGCATCGTGACCTATTAGAATTTCCGAGTCTGATTTTGGAGCGCTACCATTGATCTTCCACCATTTTTTCAGGGCCAATTCCGAAGGGAAATCAACTCCAACGGCCAGGGCTTTATGGCCTTGAGTCTCAAAAACACCAAAAACCTTTGGACTCACCAGTCTTATGTTTGCCGCATTTTCAATTGTCTTTATTGTTGACAGGTCTTCTTGGGAGATTTCTTTCTGATCAAACGACAGTCCTCCAAGATCAAGGCCGCCGTAGTTAAGAGCAAGCCCTTCGGATCGTGGGGTAATGAGTATGTTGGCTCCGAATTCGTCCATCTTGTGGGCCATGTCTTCCGTCATGGATTGTGTTGTCGTGAGCAAGGCTACTACAGCGGCCACACCTACAAGTAAACCGATTACGAGGAAACATACTTTAGCTTTCCGACGTCTCAAGTTATTTATCGCTATATTATGCAGTTTCATTTCTTTGCCTTTCTACTGGAAGTATTTTGCGCCCACTAGCAGATCTTTTTGATTAATTATCACATTGCCATCTTTGACTGCTCTCTTGAGCGCTGACGGGTTACAGCCTCCGGTTACCTCGTTTACTTTGACGCTTTTGAATTTCATGCCGCAATTCAGACAAACCATGTTGTCCCCTTGCTGAGCATAGCCTTTCCTGGCTCGATAGCAGACTTCGCATGCGTCGAAGGCGGCCCTGATAACTCCATCCGAACTCTTGATCACGAAAAAACGGATCGACTGATTTGGTGAAATTCTGAAATTGAAATGCCGTGCCTTGCCATCCTGAAATTCTGAAACAGGGAAGGAAAACACGCCGTTTTGGGTTTTAACATCGACAGCCGGAACCGTAAAATTGTTGGCAAACGCTTCCTGATAGCTTGCGAGTAGAAGAATAGCCATTCCAATGAGAGCTACGGTTATCGACGGTGTTAGGATTCTTGCCAACTTGCTGATATTTTTCATTGTTAATTCCCTTTCTATGGAGATGATTTTGATTGCTGATGTAATTAATTAGTTTGCTTTACTAGACGGTTGAGTTCCGTGTCTGACGCTATCATTCGCGGCCAAAAGACTTTCCAATCGTCCTGACCTGTTACTGCGCGTATTTTCTCACGAACACCGAGGTCAAAGATTCTTACATCAGAGTCCTTGAAGATACTTCCGATTAGTTCGATAGCCTTTTGTCTTCTTTGAACAGAGTCCTGAATATCTCCAGGGATTTTGTCTTCGAGCAGTTTAAGTATCCCCAGTCGTTGACCAACAACTTGCGTAAATTTATCTAAGGAACCAAATTGATCTTTGACCTTTTCTTTGAACTGATCTTCCGTCATTGACAGGCGTTCCGCGATATTTTGAATTTCCGCGATCACTTCCTGGGGTTGAACTACTACCATGTTCTTGTCCGCCTCTTGCAAAAGGATTTCCTTTCCTATTGTGGAGAAAAAAGTCGACGATAATTCCGTGACTTCAGATGTTTTCAACTCCACATCCAGGTCGGTATTGAGATCAGCCAACAGGACCGGCCTACCGTTTACGGAAGCCACTACGGTGTCGTCCTTGCCAACCATAGCGGGCTTGAAAAGACCATCCAGTTTTACTGGGTACCCAGCTTTTTCTATTACTTTCTCAATTTGTTCCGGTGATGTTTTCTTTTCGTAAAACTTTACGGTGATCTCCCTGCCGGACAGGCTAATGTCTGTTCCAGCGACGCCTGGGGCCTTTTCAGTAGCTTCCTTGATAGTTATCACGCAGGCGGGGCAAGTCATGTTGTTCACTGAAAAACGTGAAGCGACCAGATCTCCGGACAACATGCCATACACGAAGTATATACCGACTGCTGCGACCGCAATCACAACGAACCCCATGAAAATTTTTTTCAGCTTTACAGTAGTAGCCTTCTTGTCCTCGTCTTTCAGTGTGTCGAGGGTAATTTTCTTGATTTGTCTCTCTTCAGACATATCTTTACTCCTTGGGTAAATTAGTTATCCGTCTTGAGCCGATATTTTGAATGAGGCTCGAAGTCTTTCCAATAACGGCAATAATGTTAGTGATTTAATATATGGATAACGAAGAGGGACTTACAGAATCAGAAACGAAGGGAGCAGTTTAGGATGAAAGTTTGATCTGTTGTGGGAATGACAGACGCCATTACGACCAGAAGATGTTCCGGATGGCGGAATGTAAAGGTATCCGCTGCGGTGGGCAGATCGGTTACCGTCTTGGACAGCCGTTCGTTGGTCAGGTTTTCGGATATGCCGACCAGTTGAAGGTGCTTTAGGCAAGAGCAATTGCCGCATTCAAGATTCTCTCCCCGGGTGAGGTCGCATGGTTTTTTCAACGGGGTAGGGATCGCACAGCAACTTGGGGCTTGGACCTTGTTCACAGAGCAGCATGACTTAATCGGGGGAGACGCTTCGTCTAAAGCCTTGAATTCGTATGTGGCTGAGGACGAACGGCTTTTACAACAGCATGGGACGGCGGACGAAGGTATCACTGTCATGCCAAGGAATGACACGCAGTATATAATCACGAGTAATTTTTTCAGCGCTTTCATCCGTTGTCCTTAATTATTGTCTACTAAATTAGTCTAGTTAGTTTCAACACTAAGTCAAGCCTTTTGTTGACACAAACGGTAAAATTTCGATCAACTAACAATTATACAGACGGTTCTTTGCGTCAGAACCGTCTGATACTGAAGGCAAGCGCCGAATCTTATTATTTAATTCCGAAAACAATTAGCGCTTCCCTTTTGTTGTGTCGTATCAATTATCAATTCAGCCATCCAATCCACGAACCCAAAAAATTCTGGAGAAGATCCAACAGCTTTAATCTTTATTACCGCGTGCATTCTAAAATCCCGCGCTCCGTAAAAAGTTCTCTATGAAATCATGTCTTGCCTGATATTGGGTTATGAGGATAATCTAAGGTTCCTCAAAAGAATCATTGACTGGAGAACTGAATATGGGTTGCGCATCCCCTAATCCTTTTCACTGGCAAGACCTTCTCAACCAACCTGTTGAAAAGGTCTGTGGACAACCCGGAGTTGAACTTGCCCCGGATGGTCGATCTTACGACGTCGCATTCCTTAACGCTTTGTACCGGGTTGATCCGGTAACCCGTCACATGGTTGAGATAGAACCTGATCCAGCTAGACGTCTCACTGAGGAGTTCCAAATCTTGCTGATCAGATATTTGGTGGCGGACAACGGAGGACCGGTCACAGGTAAAGAAATAAGTGAAAAAGACCTGCAGGGCGGGGTTACTTTCTTTCAAGGACCTCATGCTCTCCATGTAGAACCCATAGTCAGATTATACGGAAACGCCCCCGACGAGTTTGAGAAGCGTGCCCGTGAGTTGGGGGCAATTCCTTCCATGTATGGTGACAGGGGTATGAAGTTTTTCCCGTTCCCTGAAATACCGGTCACTTATGTGCTGTGGACACAAGACAACGAGTTCCCGGCGTCAGTGACAATTATGTTTGACAAATCGATAGAAGGATGGTTTTCGCTGGATATGATATTTTTGGTGGTGCTTATCGTTACTGAACGCATAGCCGGTCGCGATTGTCATTGTTGATAGAACTCGGTTATCCGGCCCCGTATAGAGAAATGTCATTCAAACAGGAGTAAACCAATGGAATACAAACACGTAAACGGACAGGCCTACTTTAGGTACGCCGGCACTCCTCCTATTATTAACTCTCCCCTGGCCAATCAATATGGGATAGAGGTTTTATCCTTGATGAGCCTGGAAGAGGGCCGTAACGTAAAATTGAGAATCGTCATGGAAGATCGTCGCACAAGAATGACGTGCCATGCCCGCATTGATTATGTGCGTCGTGACGAGGCCGCTTATCAATACAGAGTAGGGTTTAGCCATTTATCGTTCTCTGACCATGAATTCCGATTTCTTCTCGGCAATTTTGTGGAAGAGTCCGAGAGAGTCCTGGAAATTGCAGATAGAGTCAGAGACAAGGGGGTGGATATTGCGCCTGTAATTGAATCTGAAAGTCTGGCTGGGGTCTCTCGTATAAAAGCGGTTTCTCTTCCAGTGAGTTTGATAGAAGAAATCGACATGAAGCGGGGAGGAGATTCTTTCTCGGATTTTGTGAAAAAAGCGCTTACGGACTACCTTAACCGCTGAGTATAGTGTAACGCCACCCCGCGTTTTTGTGATCGTTGAGAAATGAAGACGTGGAAGCGGTTGCAAAACTGATCGTAGCATTTGAAATCAAGGCCAAGAGAGAAGTCAAAGGGAATAATTCTTCCGGCTTTGGTTCTTTTTGCGAATACAATCCGGGTGTCCCATGATTTTTCTTCTATGAGTCCGATGAGCCATACAGAGGAAAAACAACTGAAGTTTTCCCATTTCACTCCAGCAACCATCTCCATAATGGCAGGAAAGACACTTTTTGTTCGTCGATAAGATGTTCTCCGCAGTGATCCCATGTTATTACGGTGAGATTGTCGCACCTGAGTTCTTGTCCGGCCTTGACCAATGCGTTCAGTTCCCGCTTTTTGGTCGCATATTCTGAAATGTCGTAAGAGACTTGTATGAGTTGGTTTATGTCAGAGCCTTTTTTAATAACGAAATCTATTTCTTTGCCGTTTCTTGTCCTGTAGGAGTACGGCTCTATGTCTCTGCGCAAAAGCTCAATGGCAACTATATTTTCGATGAATTTGCCTGTGTCAGGGGTCACGGCAAATCTTACTGATTTGGCCATACCTGTATCATAGGAGTATACTTTTTTCGGAGATTTGATCTGTTCTGCGAGTTTAAAAGAAAATCTATCCACGACAAATACAATGAATGCCTCAGAGATATACTTTACATAATTCTCTACAGTATGGACACTGCGAAAATCGAGGATCTTCTTTAACCTCGTATAGGTGAATTCACAGGAGTGATTGGTTATAAGGTAGTAGCCGAGATCATAGAGTTTCTTTGAATACCTCACATTGTAACGCTTCGCTATGTCCTTAAAAAGTATGCTTTCAAACAGCGTAGGGAGATAACTCCTGGGTTCAACATGTTTGGCCACAATTTCCGGGAAACCGCCTATGTTGATATATTTGTCAAGATATCCGAGGAGGCTCCCCTGTCTTTCTTTCAGCTCAAGGGTGTCATCGATCTGGAAAGATTTTGCGTGCAAGAATTCCTTAAAGGAAAAGGGGAGGATCTGAAACTGGAGAAACCGCCCAGTGAGATGGGTCGAGAGTTCTCTGCTCAAGAGATGGGCGTTCGAACCCGTAATCACAATACGAAACCCGTTACGTTGTAATCTGTTGAGAAACAGCTCCCAGTCTTTCAGGTTCTGGATTTCATCGAACAACAGGTAGTTTGTCTCACCGTAGACCTGCCTGATTGCCTTTATAAAATCGTCATAGTCTGTTACATCAAGTAGCCTTTCGTCGTCGAAATTCAGATAGGCGAAGTCGATTCCTTTGAGCAGTTGCATGGCAAAAACTGATTTCCCCGCTCGTCGTGGCCCTATGATGACTTTAATAAGGTCATTTTCCATATTTTGTCGCGCATAACGAAGTCCTTCCCTGGGGACATAGACCCCGTTTGATAACTTGTCTCGCTCGGCTTTATGGGCTAAAGCGATTTCTCTCATCCTGTAGCTCCTAATGCACAATAATATCATGTTCTATGCAGTATATGTATTATATTGCATGTTTCCTGGTTTTTGCAAAAGAAACATCACGCGAAAATCACGAAACTTCTTGGCCCCCACAGTCCGAAAATCGGACAAAAAACAGATTCGGGAAACGACAGAGGTCGATTATAAGACGCCTAACGCTGATGTTGGACCAGGCATTTGACTATCTAGTAAACGAAAATATGTAGGATTCAAATGACAATATTCTTCGAGCCGAATTGGACAACACTCTCAACTTTGTCCCACTGGGTCTCGAAGATTATAAACGGACTTGACCCAAATCTAATCTTGTTCACCAGAACAAGTTGAGGCGCATTCCGCAAGGTCTTTCAATTTTTCTTTTAACATTACTATAGGACTCCTGTGTTTGATTGCGCTGAATGGAACCTCATTCAACGAGTGGTTTAATTCGTAAATATTTGTTCTTGCCAAACCTCCTTCGGCGGCCATCAGAAACTCATCGCCCCTGAATCCCCCCAAGAAATAGGAAGCGTTTGAATTCGTTATCTTGGTGTTCCAGTTTCAATTGAAGTCGTTTTCTGATATGAGAGGCACTATGGCTTTCCAGATGTGGTCAAACATAGTCTTCTCGTGCCCCAACAACGTGTTGTAATCGTTGTGGAGGCAGTAATTGGCTTCGGTACCAAACATGTAAGAGACTCAACACATGCAGCAGACCCTCTTTGACCTTGGTGACATTAAGCACAACACACCAACCAATGGGAATGGCACATCCTTTAGCGATCCTGCCTTCGCCAGTAACAAAGTTGAGCCAATTCATCGGTGGGTTCCCTGGATCGCAGGATTTTCATCGATATTCGTCAGAGACGCTGTGAACCGATACTTGCCTAAACAAGGACGGATCCTGGATCCGTTTGCTGGGGTAGGGACTACTCTTGTTGAATCTGTCCTCGCTGGTCACAGTGCCATAGGCTTTGAAATCAATCCCTATGCGGCTCTCGTCTGTCAGGTCAAAGGAAACTCTCATCGTATATCCCCAAAGGCATTACGAGGTCAAATTCGAAGGTTTCAGAAGTTCTACAGTGATAAGATGTGTGGAGATTGCTCTACGATAAGCTCTCCGCCTAAGGGATTCAAAGGCAAAGTTCCATTCTACAGCCCAAAAGTGCTTCACAGGGTGTTGCTTTATTTAGATTTCATTGCCACCGTCGAGGGCGAGCAGTTGCGGAACCTATTTCGGTTGGCTTTTGCCTCCACCATGGTTCGTTACTCAAATTACTCCTACGAACCAAGTCTTAGCACGAGGCAAGGTGCCGGAAAAAAAAATGTCGATGACTTTGCTGTCGCTGAGGTTATTGTGGACAAGCTCATGGAGATGGCAAATGATGTTGAGTGGTTTCAGAGTAAGTTGACAAAGAATCATGGCACATCTCAGGTAGTCAACTCATCTTTCTTTGGGTATCAAGACCATTTGGCTCCCGAGTCAATCGATCTGATAGTCACTTCACCGCCATATCTCAACAACTACCATTACAATCGCAATACGAGGCCCCACCTGTACTGGCTCGGGTTTGTCGAGAGCCCAGTAGACATGAGACCGCTAGAGCAACATAACTTCGGAAAATTCTGGCAAACAGTTCGTGACTTAGGTAGATTGGATTTAACTTTTTCATTGCCTGATACAGACTTAGAGGAACGACTTCAGCTTCTCAGAAGCCTCAATCCTGAGAAGAAGGTGTATGGAGGGAACGGCTGGGCTAACTATGCTGCTGCATATTTCGATGATTGTGTCAAATTCGCCAAGGGGATTGATTACGCTCTCAGACCTGGGGGTACAGCTCTTGTCGTGATAGGGAATAGTATACTACAGGGTGTCTCAATCCCCACAGATGTCTACTTCGGTAAGATAGCGGAATCCATCGGATTAGATTTGGTTGATATCCACGTGCCGAGAGCAACCAGAGTAGGAAACAGCATTATTAAGTCTGACATTCGTGTAGCAAAGGCCAAGAAGTCTCACCACCTGTATGAAGCGGTCGTTGAGGTTAGGAAACCTTAGCTATCATCCGAAGTGCTGGCGAACTTTCCTGATGACACGGTCCAATGACGGAGCTGCTCCCATCAACTTGTCCCCCCATGGCCTTCCAGGATGCAGCACGTCCCAATCCGATTTTGCTTGATTGTAATGGCCACCACCGGGATCATGATTGCCAAAACCATCTATTACGGTGTTCCATAGAGGATTGTAGCGTCTAATCAGTTGAGCTTCTACGACTCCTATCAGCTCCATTTCCATCTCCCCAAACACCATGCAGCGGCATTTGAAATCCTCGCATCGGAGGTTATTGGCAAGATTTATGTTTTTGGCGTGTTCTTGTAGCCTCTTATAGAGACTCTTGCTAGTAACTTTGGTAATACGGGCTTTTCGCCAACCTTCAGGAACTGTTTTACCAACATATATGGGCTGGACCAGGGAGACTTTATTCATTTCCGTAATCCGGTGGTATTCCTCGAAATCTCCTTTGTAATAGAGACCGTAAACGCCTGCGCCGGTGAATCCAGCCGCAGGAGGCAATTCGTGAATAGGTATCTTGCTAAAGAAATCAATAGCTTCAGCTACCACACTGTAGAATTTGGAAGAACTAAATACCTGTTCACCTGGGTTCTCTGTCATAGGGTCCCCTGATGCTAAAGTCTGAAGTGATGCTTATCACTCTTGTCACCATGGCAGTTCGTATCCGTAGGACTATATGGAAACATTAATGGTCTATAAGAAATTGGATAATGACATAATCGCATAAATTAGTCTAAACTAATCAAAGTATAAGGAGCGACAAAAATTACAAAGTGCACATTTTGACAAATAGAATTTAGGATATTTCCCCCAAACAACTACTATCTCCCAAAATACCCCAGTATAATTGTTGTTGAACAAGCTCGTCTCGAAATGAAGCAACTAAAGGCGGAGATACTATGAGCTTAAATGAGAATGATATAAAAGAATTACTCGATAATGCCTTTTCCCTCGATTTTATCGAGATCACCCTCACCCAAATGGGCAGTGAGACACCCATAATCTACTCTGGCCCGGGGACGATTTCCCGAAACGAGGACGGGATGCTTCATTCAAAGCTGAATCATACGTTCGTTGATTTTGCAAAGGAGTTATTCGGAGTCAAGGCCAAGCTTGTTCCTGGGAAAATAATAGGAGATGAGCATTATTTTTCGTTACGGGCCAAGGATACCAAGGGACATGTCTGGGTAGCTAAATGGATTTTGCCGGAGGCAGTGTCGTTCCCTGCTGCTGCTGGCAGAGTCATTGAGTCAGAAATCACAGAGCTAAGTAAAGAAGATGGTGAAAAGCATGCGAACTCTAACAGCTCGTGCCTGTTCATGCTTGTAAAAGGCGATTATCAAATTCCACCCAACGAAAGAGAAGAGCTTCCCAATGGAGGTTCGTGGTGGAATACATTTAGAATCCAATCCGAGTCATATCATCTTAAACTGAGAGCGAAGGATGGGTATTTGACGATAGAAATGGATGGAAGAAGCGAGCATTTAACCACGAAAACTGGCGATATCCTGCTTGAATCATTAAGTATAGTCTTTGGAAAGCTTTTAACCCCTATTTATAGTGAATTCGAAAATGAAGAAATTCATACCATAAAGTTGTTTTCTGTTCCCATTCAGCTCTCTAATCTTTAGATACATGCGCCTATACCGCATACTGCCCCTCATCATTTTGAGCCAGTAAAGGAATTCATAGAAAATTATCTGAAGGTATTTAGCGAACCATGGGGAAATTTTTATGGGTATTGGCACAAAATTATTCATGCATCGCAAGGTAGAACTGAAAATGTCGCTCTTGCTCTAACTGTTGCGATTGAGGGGATAATCAAACATTATTTTCAGGGATATGGGCTTCCCGATGAAGAATTCAAAAAAGAGATAGAAATAGCTCTAGACAAGATAGAATCTTGTGACATCGGTGATAGGGTCAAAGGATGGATAACTTCTTCACTAAAGGGGGCAAGAAAAAACAGCAGACCGACGAATGCATTGAAAAAGTTTGCTGATGATGGCTGGTTTGAAAAAGAACTACGAAAAGCATGGGATATTTTGAGAAACAAATCAACACATGCTGACAAATTGGACGGCAAAGATTTTCAAAAATTTATAGATAGGGTTAACAGATGTCTTTTACTTTTTTACAGCCTGCT
>JAZDKD010000633.1:0-3153 GCA_043803345.1 Pseudomonadota bacterium | reverse complement strand
GTTGTGTTTGACCCTGAAGAGGCCATGCAACGTGGGGCGCCTCAAATTCATCAGGAGGAGAATAATATTGCTTTACGTAGTGTGAGAAACTTTGGGGATGTTGAAAAAGGCTTCCAAGAAGCGGACTACATCTGTGAAGGTGTCTATTATAGTCCACCCGTGGCTCACTGTTGCATAGAACCTCGCGGGTGCGTTGCGGTATATGATTTATCTGGAAAGGTAACTGTTTGGTCTACAACGCAGACGCCCCATCCTTTACGTGAGGAATTGTCAGAGGTCCTGGGCATTCCTCAACATAAGATTTCTGTTTTTCAAGCTCCAATGGGAGGGGCGTTTGGGGCCAGGATGGGGATGGATCCGATTGATGGAATTGCAGCCATCCTGTCAATGAAAAGTCGACGACCAGTAAAGTTGATCAATACGAGGGAAGAGGAGTTTCTCAGTTCACGCATCAGATATCCGATGAAGATTTGGATCAAGAGCGGAGCTAAAAAGAATGGGCGTTTGATAGCGAGAGAAATTAAAGTCATCACAGATAACGGAGCATACAACCATGAGGGGCAATACGTCATGGGGAATGCAGGCTCCAAGCTGGCTCAACTGTACGCAGTCCCAAACGTACGGTTTGAAGGACTTCTCGTCTATACGAATAATGTTTATGGCGGTGCATTTCGAGGTTACGGAAATCCTCAAATCACTTATGCCATGGAAACTCAATTGGACAAAATTGCAGAAACTCTTAACATGGATCCCGTGGAGATCAGGTTGATTAATGCGAATCAACCCTATTCAATGACTGCTTCAGGATGCCAAATTACGAGTTGTGGGCTTGCAGAGTGTATCCATAAGGTGGCTGAAGCCTCTCATTGGAAAGAGAAACGAGGGAAACAATCTTCAAAACAAAGGGGGATAGGCATCGCCTGTATGATCCATGGAGCATCCGGAGTTAAATTTTTCTGGGGAAAGGACTGTAATTTTTCATCGGCTATTATTAAGATCAACACAGATGGTTCAGTGGACCTTCTCACAGGGTCTGCAGAGTTAGGGCAAGGCTCTAACACAACATTAGCCATGATTGCGGCAGAAGAACTCGGCGTTAGCCTATCAGATATAAATGTTATTAATGGGGATACAGATACAACCCCTGCGTGTGGTGGTGCCTGGGCTAGCCGTCAAACCTTCACCGCTGGAAATGCGGTCAAATTGGCAGCAGGTGAAGCGAAAAAGCAGCTTTTCGAGGTCGCAGGCGAACTGTTGGAGTCCTCTGCAAAAGATTTCAGAATTCGGGACGGTGAGATCTTTGCTATTGAAAATCCTTCGAAGTCTGTGACAGTGGTGCAGGCTGCTGCAGAGAGTTGGCGACATAGAGGGCAACCTATTATTGGTAAGGCTGTCAATAGAGATCCGTGGAGTGTACAGCCTGATAAAATGGGGTATGGAAACGTAAGTTCAGCTTATGCTTTTGCAGCGCAGGTTGCTGAGGTGGAAGTCGATATGGAAACGGGTATTGTAAATGTTTTGAATTTTTGGTGTGCACATGATGTTGGGAAGGCAATCAATCCATTAGGGGCAGAGTGCCAAATCGAAGGTGGTGTTATTTCTATGGGACTGGGTTATGCATTGATGGAAAATCTTATCCTTCATGGCGGAAAAGTCCAAAACACTAATTTTGCCGACTATAAAATTCCAACTATCTTAGACACCTGCCAGGTAGAGACCTATTTTATAGAGACCCTGGATGAGCATGGTCCCTTTGGCGCCAAAGGAGTTGGAGAGCCTGCAATGATTCCTTCAGCTGCTGCAATTACTAACGCTGTTTACGATGCCGTGGGTGTTTGGGTACCTGAGCTTCCGATTACTCCTGAGAAGTTAGTGAAAGCCATAAAGGAGAAGCAGAGGAACAAAGAGGTGAGAGGTTGGTAAATCGTCCAAGAGGATTGAAGTCCTTAAAAAGAGAGTGGGAGAAAGGTCCCGTTAAGGGAGCCCTAGCCCGGCAAAATGAGCGTAAGGGGGTGTTTCATACAGGATCCGGAATTGAAGTCGAACGACTCTATACTCCTCTTCATCTAGAAAATATGGGTTTTGATTACATCACGGATCTGGGATTTCCTGGTCAATATCCCTTCACGCGCGGGAGAGATCCCTTAGGCTACAGAGGAAATTTCTGGATTTTTCAACAGTACGCTGGGTATGGTGATGCAGAGGAGGCAAACAAGAGATATAGGTTTTTACTCGACCATGGACAAACAGGGGTATCGGTTGCACTCGATTTGCCTACCCAAATTGGAATCGATTCAGATCACCCTTTGGCCGAAGGAGAAGTGGGTAAAGTTGGCGTGGCCATCGACTCACTGGAGGATGTGGAATCAATTTTTAAGGGGATTCCTCTAAATAAACCGCGTCAGATTAGCTTGGTGGCCAACGCCACGGCCTTGGTCATTTCGGCTATGTTCATTGCCCTCTCTGAAAAACAAAAAGTTCCCACCGATCAGATCGTTTTAAGAGTTCAGAATGACATTCTGAAAGAATTCATAGCCCGAAATACGTATATTTTTCCGCCAAAGCCCTCGCTCAGACTGGCCACGGATCTGTTAGCCTATTGTGCTAGAAACCATCCCAATTGGTTACCGTTAACTGTGTGTGGCTACCATATCCGGGAGGCGGGATCCACTCCGAGTCAGGAAATCGCTTTCACATTGGCGAATGCCTTGGAATATGTAGACCACGTCCATCGAAGAGGCTTAAACGTTGAAGAAGTGTTGCCTAAATTATCCACATTTATGTGTGTGAATATGAACTTTTTCGAGGAGATCGCTAAGTTCAGAGCATTAAGGCGGCTATGGGCACGGCTATTTCGAGATCGGTATCAGATTGAAGATGTTTCAAAACTGAGTTTTAATCTTGTCAATTTTACGGCGGGGAGTAGCTTAACCGCCCAGCAGCCAATGAACAATATCGTTCGCGTAACGATTGAGTGTTTGGCTGGAGTTTTGAGCGGCTGTCAATCTCTCTTCCCTTGCTCCATGGACGAGGCCTACTGCACACCTACTGAAAACGCTGTTAAAGTAGCCTTGAGAACGCAACAGATCATAGCCCATGAAACAGGGGTTGCCGATACAATCGATCCTTTGGGAGGGTCTTATTATGTGGAGA
>JAZDKD010000632.1:0-2637 GCA_043803345.1 Pseudomonadota bacterium | reverse complement strand
TCCTGTGAGGTTGGTTGTGTAAATGATATCGTTACTTGTTTCGACGAGAAGTCGGAATTTCTTCTCATTCTCGATCAAAGCTCTCTCTGTCCTTTTACGTCCTTCAATCTCTTTCTCCAGTTTAATATTATGTCCATTGATTTTGACCAATTGTTCCATAATTTTTGATTGCAGCTTTGCTATCTCTAAAGCAAAGCTTATATCCCTTAACATTATAGAGAGTACTTCCACGTCATTGCCATCAAATTGCCGGCTTTTTTCTTTATAAGCAAGGTTTAGGATCGCTGATACAGAATCTCCAATGAATATGGGCATGCTTAGAAACGAAGGGGGGCCATATTTGAGATCATTGGTTTTAAGAATCCTTGGATCATTCTCAATATCTTGGACCAAAAGGGGGCCCCTTTCCAACAGGACCGCCTTCGCCACAGAACTGTCGATGTCGATGTATGAATCTTTCCTTAATTCTTCATCATGTCCCCTTGCTGCGCCGATACGAAAACGATATAATTCTGATACGTTCATAGGCGTCGACTTTGGCACCGCCAAGTATTTTTGACGCGTTTCCTGTTCAACCATCAATACCGATCCGATTTGCGCCCCGGTTACAGCCATCGACTTTTCCAGAAGGAGATTCATTTGATCGTCAATACTCAAATTGTCCTTTGCAATCTCTGTGAGGTCTTTGATTATTGACAGCTGGAAAGATTTATGGGCCAACTCTTCCGATGTCTTGCCCAGCTTCTGGATGATATTGTTGAATGAGACGGATATTTCATGCAATTCAACAACATCTTTTTTAAGATCGATCGTGACTGCGTCACCGGATTCAGCCTTTCTCAAAGACATCGCTACAATCGAAAACATGCCTAAGGCTTGACGAAGGATGATCATGCCGGCCAAGATAAAAACAACAATTCCACTGAACAGAACGATTTGCGAGGGCTCAAAATAGTAATTGCCTTGATAAAAGATATATAAAAGGATCAAGAGAGGCAGGGCAAATATCAGCGCCTCAATAATGACGATCTTCTCACGCATGCTATACGCATGCTGACCGATGTACTTATAAGGAAAGGCTGTCATTCAAAATCCCTCCTATAAATAGACACTTGAGATCGTTTTAGATAACGTTGGACATTTTCAGCATCTTGTATGATTTTTCCGATACATCATCATTAGATAACCTGCTTCTGTTGCTTGTATCATATAATTAATTAAGGATGATAGCGCGAAACTTTCAGCAGAGTAGAAAGCTGGCGTAGTAACCAAATGGTCCAATTAATCAACGGTAATATTAGCCTCGCGCACGATGGCTTTCAACCTTTCCAAATCTTTTGCGATGAACGTTCCCATTTCCTCCGGTGAACTGGCTTCGATCTCCGCACCTCCTGCCGAGAGTTTCTGATGCACGTCCTTAAGCTGCATTGCTGCGTTAATCTCACGGTTAAGAAGGTTGATGATGCTGCGCGGCGTGCCGGGCGGCGCCGCAAAGCCAAACCAGCTGACATTCTCGAATCCGGGTACGCCTGATTCGTCCACAGTTGGTAATTCGGGCCATGATGCATTTCGCTTGAGGCTGGTCACGGCGAGAAGGGTCAAGCGCCCTTGTTTGTGGCCCATGGCAGCACCACTACTGGCCCCGTAAACGTGTATTGGATCTGACCGGTCACTATATCGGTAACCGACTGAGCAGCCCCCCCATACGGCACATGCGTCACCTGGATTCCCGCCATTTTTTTGAATTTCTCTCCACACAAGTGGGCTCCGGTTCCGTTGCCGGCTGATGAATACAGCAGCGGTTTTGCCTTGGCAAGCGCAACCAAATCTCGAACAGACTTTAAGCCCAGTCCAGGAAAGACCGCAAGTAGCAGGGGCGTCTTAATGGCAATTGCGATCGGCGCGATGTCTTTGACCGGATCGTATGACGATATTTTTCGCAGTGCCGCATTGGTAGTAAACGATGAATAAAGGACCCCGAGAGTGTAGCCGTCAGGCTTTGCTGTCGCCAATAGTTCCGCACAGACGACGCCGCCGGCCCCGGGCTTGTTCTCGACCACGAAGGGCCGCCCCATTTGCGCTGTTAACTTGGGAGCGAGAATACGGGCAACTAGATCAACAGTGCCTCCCGGTGGCGCCGATACAAGTAAACGTACTGGACGGGCCGGATACGGCGCCTCACCGGCGTTAGCGATTGCCGGTAAGATTGCGATGGCGAGTAATGATAAAAAGGACAGAATTGATTTTTTCATAAAGAGGACCTCCTTTGGCTTTTTTGGGGGGGTGTCGACAAACTTGTATTGTTTTCTTTATGTTGGCGACTTCTCCATCAAAGTCTGCTAAAGATTGACTGCCTATAAAAAACGCCGAATGCTGCCTTACAGAAAGTTGACAGCGCCCCACTCACAAAAACTGGGTCTATGATCGCCATACATTACCTCAAGAGATTACATGGTGCCTTGGTTAAAAGGAGATTCAGAACCTCATAGAATCATACATTATGCCTTCAGGTTTATCAATGACTATTCTTCCCGCCTTCAGGTTCTTGTTCGATGGAAGCCATACAGAATCGCCTCTGTGTGTCAATGGAAATGGAACATTCCACAACCGTCATCCCCGAAAGCTTCTATCGGGGAT
>JAZDKD010000631.1:0-2320 GCA_043803345.1 Pseudomonadota bacterium | reverse complement strand
ATAAAAAAACTATCGCAAAGTACGGAACCACTCGGGGACATTGTTGATTCCACGCAAGGAATCATTGTTTACGCTAAAGAACAAGGGGAAAAGGTCGATCATTTTCGGAGCAAGAGCGCCGAAAAAACATGCAAGCCTGTGACAAGAGGAAGAGAAATCACGAAGTATCACTTGGATTGGTCTAAACGGTTTATTAATTATGGTGATTGGTTATGTCGACAACGTGAGCCAAGATTTTTTGAGTCTCCAAAGGTTTTCTTGAGGCAGACGGCGGACACCTTGATAGGAACCTATGTAGAACAGCCAATGTATTGCATTGATTCTGTGCATTCGCTCATCTCAAAACCAGCGAAGGATGATTATGATCTCAAGTTCATCCTTGGAATTCTCAATTCAAGATTGGGTGCATATATTTATGAATTACTCATCTGCGAAACTGGTAAGGTTTTTGCTCAAGTAAAACTCAATTTTCTGAGAAGATTTCCAATTAAGATCACAGAATCTTCGAGTCAACACAAGATTAAACGTTTGGTTGACCAAATCCTCGCATCGAAGCAGTATAATCCGGCGACAGATACGGTTGTGTTGGAGCGAGAAATTGACCGACTGGTTTATAAGCTTTACGACCTGACCGATGATGAAATCGCCATAGTGGAGGGCCATTCCTCCTAAAAACATAGGTAAACAGGGGTACCGATTTGGAAAGAGGTCATACATCTAATGAGCCCAAAAGCTGTTGATTATTTACAGGTGAAGGAATCTGGCGTGGAGACATAGACATGGGAAGATTGTCGGGTGCTTCCAAGGATGCATTACTAAAAGCAAGAGATTCTGCCTTACTTGCTGTGGAGGTCTATAACAAACCGGCTATTACGTTTAAATCTGGTGCATATATCACATTGATGGTCATCGCTTGGACAGCTCTCTTCCATGCAGTCTTTTTCCGTCGTAAGCAAAAACCTTACTATCGAAAACCCAATAGGCGATATATACGTGTCGACGGCGATTATAAACATTGGGAACTTGGCGAATGCCTGCAAAATTATTACGGCAATGACACCATGAACCCTGTTCGGAAAAATCTTGAATTTTTCATCCCCCTACGAAACAAGATTGAACACCGTTCCTTGCCTGAATTGGACTCCTCTATTTTTGGCGAATGCCAAGCTATGTTGTTGAACTTTGATGAAATATTGAAACATGAATTCGGTGACAAGCATTGCATCCATCAATGTCTGTCTTTCGCATTGCAGCTTTATCCTTCATCAATAAATCTTACAGAAGCGGTGCGTCGAAATCGTGACGCCAGGTTAGCAGCGGAATTCATTGAGCGTTACCGGTCATCAATCACTGCGGATGTACTTCAGAGCGGCCAGTATGCATTCAAAGCTTTCCTGATACAAGTAGCCAACCACCAAAGTCAGGATGCTCTTGCCATTCAATTCAGACAATACGACAAGCTTACGGAAGAGGAAAAGAAAAGCATCGGGCGTTTCGTGACCCTGGTCAAATACAAACAACCCGTTGTTGCCAATGCTGATAACATTCGCGCGGGAGAAGTTGCAGAGCGTGTTCAAAATTCTCTCGGTGATCTAAAAATTACCCGAGGAAGGAAAGAAGTCGATAAGTATAGTGTTGCGTGGCATACAAAGTGTTGGCAGTATTTCAAAATCCGCCCGCCAAGCGGAAACGCACACCCAGAGCAGACCGATATCAAGTATTGTATCTATGACAAACGCCACAATGACTATGGCTACACCGAAGAATGGGTGAAATTCCTTGTCGCAAAGTTCAAGGATGAAAAGGCATATGAAGAACTGTTCACAAAAGCAGGGGAGCCATAAACATGAGCGATTTTGATTGGATTCTCCACCAGCAGGAAGGGCAATTCTTCGAGCGGAAGTGTTGTTTTGACCGTTCGCAGGGTAAGGTCAGGCGACGCCCGGTTCGCGATGTGGCGTGGGATGTGGCAACAATTATATGACCATAGACGACATTACACAAATTATCGCTGAAGTTCAGAAGCTCCAGAGCGAACTGGACGATGTGGAAGTCAAGGCAGCGTTGCACGGCACACCGCAGCGACTTTTTGAGGCTTTGTCCGCGTTCGGCAACCGTCCCGGCGGCGGGGTCCTTCTTTTGGGTTTGGATGAAAGTCAGCGGTATGAAAGCGTCGGTGTCGGAAATGCGCATCGTCTTCAGGAGGAAATCAGCCATGTGGCGGCCTCGGAGATGGAGCCGCCGCTCCGACCCAGGTTCACGGTCAAGGATTTTGAAGGGAAAACCGTCGTCGCCGTCGAAATTTCCGAGGTACTCGCCA
>JAZDKD010000630.1:0-3293 GCA_043803345.1 Pseudomonadota bacterium | reverse complement strand
ACAGGACATAGGCTGAAGTAATGGCAATCCCCTTCAATTCAGCGACGTCTTCAACTGAAAAAAACAGACGGTCTTTAAGATTCGACCATACGTCTGACATCATCAGAACTACATCCTTATCATTTATGATAAGGATATGTGTTTAGCTGGGTTCTGTCAATGCGAACATTTAAAATTTGCCGTTAGGTTCGACCCGACGCATATAGAATATCTTCATTCCGGAAAATTATTGACGCGAAAATGTTTCATTCTATTCACAAAAATTGTTGCTCCGCATTTTCATAGCCTGGCAGTCAAAACGTTAACCGGGACCGCATGCAGGTCCTTCTCGAACGGCACAATCTCCCTTCCCGTGTAGATGAGGATACCTCTGACGAACTTGTTTCCTAGATGTTCTCTGAGGACTTTAAGTCCGTCAAAATCGCGCGGCAATGGGCTGGCAGAGAGCTTGATCTCGACACCGACAACTTCCCCGCCACTCCTTTCTATTACAACATCCACCTCCTGCCCTGCCTGCGAACGGAAATGAAAAAGCCTCACCGGTTGATCACACCAGGATGCGCTCTTGAATAGCTCAAGCGCAACGAAATTTTCAAAAACCCTCCCAACAATTTCGCTCCTCTGCCGAAAACCCTCCTCATCAATACCTAGCAAGTGACAGGCAAGCCCAGTATCCACCATAAAAATCTTTGAGGCCTTTACCAAACGCTTTCCCATGTTGGGCGACCAGGCGGGAAGGGTTTTCACAAGAAAAGTCATTTCCAGGAGCTTCAGGTATCGGGAGAGTGTGCTGTTTGGAATCCCGCTGCTTCTCGATATCTCTGACTGATTGTGCAAGGTTGCCGTTCGAGCGGCGAGAAACTGGAGAAGTCTCGGCAGAACCGCAAGGTCTTGAATCTGGGCCAGGTCTCGGACCTCCCGGTCGAGGATTGTTGTTATGTAAGACTCAAACCAGGCCCGTCTTCGTCGATGAGACGATCTTTGCACGGGCTCAGGAAACCCGCCGGCGACAATGGTCTCTGCGAGGTCAAAATCGGTCCCGGGATGGAAACGGTTTGGGAAACCGCTGTCGAAGAAAACGTCCAAGGCGTTCCCTCCGTCTCCCTTCAATTCGCCGATGGTCAGAGGCCATAGGGTCAGCAATTCCATCCTTCCTGCCAGGGCGTCAGCAACCCTTGGGATGGTTAAAATATTTGCGGACCCGGTCAGAAGATAACGGCCTGGCGTCCGATTTCGGTCCACGTCTTCCTTGATAGCCAGGAAAAGGTTCCTGACCCGTTGAGCCTCATCTATCACCACAGGTTTCCCAACGCCGGCGAGGAATCCTGTGGGGTCAGCGCTTGCGGCTGAAAAAACCGCGGCATTATCGAGAGTCACGTATTGGGCTGGGTAAGGTCCATTTGCGATCTCGCTGACGAGAGTACTCTTTCCTGTTTGCCTTGCTCCACGCAAGAAAACAACAGGGGTATCGGATAGGGCGTCCATAACTCTATTAAAGATGTGTCGTCTGTACATGGTTATATTTTTACCATCAAATGGTAAATCTGTCAAACATTTGGAAATAGAATGTAAAAGACTACAGAATTAGTTGACCTATCCTTGTCAAATGGATCAAGACTGAAGAATCACTTATCACCCAATGCATATAGAATATCCTCTTCCACAAATTGCTCCGGAGCCTTTGATTTGTCGTTTTAGTAACTCGGATTGGGTGTCAACTACGATTCAACACGGCGCTCGCCTGGTTCAGCAGGTCCGTCATCCGCCCATTCAATGACCTTCCCGCGATCTAATATCCATTTGTGCGAACCATCCGTAGTAGCGGTGTTCGTGCCACTCATTGTCATTTCGACCGGCAGGGAAAATCTATCATCTCGTTGCTTAAATTTTGAAAGTTTAATTCTTGTTCTTTTGTAGTCGTAGGCAACCACCGTTGGTAATGGCGGGGTGGTTACGTGAATTCTGCGTTGGGCTGACTCAACTTTTTATGAATCAGTTTCAAATGGGTTAAGCACAGATAATTTCTTGATCCCTTTGAAGTCGTCTATGTTTCGTGTGACCAATGTTCGATTGAACGCCAAGGCTGTACCTGCTACCAGCGCATCGCCTAAGGACATCCTTCTGCGTTGACGGAGTCTTACAGCTTGCTCCAACACCTTCTGCGATAATGGCAAAACCAGCGACGCCTTAAAGAACGCATCAAAATGCCGTCGTTCTTGTTCGGTCAATTGATGATAACCAAGCACTTCTACATAACTAATTGCCGATACGGCGGGCACGTGGTCCATAATGAATTGCCGCAAATCTTCATATCTTGGTTGGGCCGCATAAATTATAATGTTGCTGTCAATCAACATCATCCTTGCCTGCCCGGAAGAACCCTTTCTTGTCGTATTTCACGTTCCCAGGCGGCGGGATCAACCACGTCAGCCAATGCGTGTATCTCAGCCAGTCGTTCCAGCGCAGTCACCATGCGTTTTCCCCGACTCTCAACACTTGCCGACGCCACTGGGTCATCCAGAATCGTGATGTGGACGGCTACCGGATGGTTAGCCGCAATGTGTCGGTCCACATCACCGCACCACTCCACTCGGTTGCCTTTCAATATAGCCTTGTACGTGGGTAACATGGTTTGTTCCTCTCTCTAGCTGCACACTTCTCATTTTACAAGACAACATTAACAAACGCAAATCGTAAAAAGACTACAGAATTAGTTGACCTATCCTTGCCAAATGGATCAAGACTGAAGAATCACTTATCACCCAACGCATATAGAATATCCTCTTCCAGATCAGCCTTGGTATAATGCCTTGAAATTTGACGTTCTCCCAGCAACTCATCAAATTCCCAATTAGTCATTTGCGCCAGCAGTCGGGCTTTCCCAAATGAAAGCGTGCCACGCTTATATAAAGCTAATGCAAGCTCCTTTAGAAATTCTTGTTCGATCTCATGCGGCGGCAATTTGACGGCGGCTACAACTTCGCCAGGGATGTCTAATGTAATTCTTGAGGTGTCCATTTTATGTTCTCCCGTTGCCGATTAGAATCTTCCTGCAAACTTTCTGTCCCATCAACACAATAGAAAACTTGATCTATTGCCGAAACTTCGATATGACCTCATGATAGCCCGTAGTTCTTAATCCGTGAAATTAGGTTAATGGCTTCCATTTGCTGTTATCCCAAGCACATATATCTGGACTGTCAAGTATGGTATGTCATGGAGTACCGCTGGAACCGACTCTTCAGCTAACCCGTCAAATCGGGCCGGCGCAGTCGACTCAAGTAGCTGGGGTG
>JAZDKD010000629.1:0-3981 GCA_043803345.1 Pseudomonadota bacterium | reverse complement strand
TGCCAAAGTTTGAGTATTTTGACCCTGAAACGCTTGAGTCCGCATTGATTAGTCTTTTTTTTGTAAAACCAATTTGACGGACGAGAAATCTGTCCAGACTTCAATTGAATATGTCGTAGCCGAATTCGGCTCTCTTCATTTTGCCATTAGTTGCGCTGGCATAGGAACAGCCGGCAAGATCCTTGGTAAAAAGGGCCCATTGTCCATGGATCATTTTGCAAAGGTGATTCAAGTTAATCTATTGGGAACGGTTCATGTCATCAGGTCATCTGCAGAGCAGATGACCAAGAACACAGAAAACGAAGGAGGTGAAAGAGGCGTGATAGTGAATACATCGTCCGTAGCCGCGTTTGAAGGCCAAATTGGGCAAGCGGCTTACGGTGCCTCCAATGCCGGTATTGTTGGTTTGACGCTGCCAGTAGCGAGGGAACTCGCTACGTATGGAATACGAATCGTTGCGGTTGCCCCCGGGCTCTTTGCAACATCAATGACCGATTCTATGCCTCAAAAAGTGATGGACTCATTGATCGGAACCATCCCATTTCCTCGCCGCTTCGGGAAACCTGCAGAATATGCTCAGTTGGTCAAACAAATCATCGAGAACCCTTTCCTGAATGGGACCCCATTAGGTTGGACGCTGCCATAAGAATGGCCGCCAGATAGAAAATCATTGACAAGAAACCCGTTTCCGTATTACGGAAACGGGTATAGAAGGCCCATGCAAGTGTCGTAAATGAAGATGCGAATCCAATCGAGATGACTATTTAATAAGATAGAGAGACAGATTTCAGAATGTAAAAAGATTCTAGGATTTGTTTGATAAGGATATCCCAGGAAAAGGGGCTAACAAAATGGTCGCTTCTAAAGTTCTCAAGGACAAATTGATTCTCGCAGTTGACGACGAAGTGGATGTCCTTGCTACCATTCAAGAGGAACTTTCCGAGTCAACGGACGCAAAATTGCACCTAGCCACTACCTTTGATACGGCGCAAGAGTATTTGGTGTCATACTCTTACGACTTAGTGATTTTGGATATTATGGGAGTAAGGGGATTCGAGCTTCTAACAATCGCTACCAAATTCGGATACCCGACGATCATGCTAACCGCCCATGCATTTACTCCGGAAGCGTTGAAGAGATCCATAGAGTTGGGAGCCAGGGCCTATTTGCCGAAAGAACAACTAGGCGCACTTTTACCGTTCTTGGAAGATGTTCTGAAGCTGAATTATGGCTCAGCGTGGAAGAAGGCGCTGGATGAGGTTGGACATCTGTTCAACAGGAAATTTGGTTCTGACTGGAGAAAGTCCGAAGACGAGTTCTGGAAAGATTTTGAGAAGAAAATGGCATTGGAAGATGCCGCCATAATCAAGTAGCCTTCGTTCTAGATATGGTTACATACAACGGTGAATCTTCTAAACCATCAAATCCAGTCCGTCAAAAGAATTTGCGCTTATAGGGTTCACTAGCCTTCTCCACTACTATGCTCTAATCAAGAATAACAGCCATTTACTTGTAACGTAATTTGATGAAGTGATAAATTCGAAGAATGAAACGGCAATGGTGTAACTTCTCAATAAGCTCGGGTAGTTTTCCAGAATAGTTGGGCACTGAATCACCACTGATTCCCTGGGTGAGGATGGTGGCAGAGTTTTTATCGAGTTGTTCGTAGACTCCTGGAGTTTGTTATATTAGAGGGACGGGGACTCTCAGCCTCATGAGATCGGGAAGGCTAGGGATGACTCCCCAGATTATCTTGAAAATGGTTCAGTATGAGCTGATTTGGTTTGTTGACGCTATCAGGTTGTTAAGTTTTTTGGATCTGTCATGTTTGGGAAAATCTTAGTTGTCAGATTGATCGAAACCCGTTTCTAACAATTAACAAAAGAGCAGAGACATGCCTGACTTAAATCATTTTCTATCCACCACAAGCCAGAGCGACACGTCAAATGTGCGAAACGTAAAGGCCCTCTACTCGGCTTTGAAAGCCAGAGATCTAGCCAAATTAAACAGTTTGCTGATAGATGAACCGACATGGGATGTGACACCGGGCTTTCCAGAAGGGGGAATTTACCAGGGCATGTCGGAGGTGTTCGGGAACTTCTACAAAAAACTACTTGCTCAGCTTCATACTCTGGGTGCTTATCCGCAAGCTTTTGTGGACAGCGGAGATGTTGTTGTGGCGCTCGGTTATTATCGTGTCCGGGCAAAGGAGAACGATGCTCCAGCGCTTGTGCGATTTGCTCATGTTTGGGGCATAGACACCGACGGAAGGATAAAGGGGGTTTGGCAGGTAGCCGATTCGGCATACTTCCCTCGACTGTAACCCCGGGTATTTAAGGGACTGAATGCTTCGTTCATTAAGCCTTCATCGCCCGAGGCAATATCATCTATTAACCACATGTAATAATTAGACTACCCCTAGTCTGGAGTCCAAAGGAAATCTTCGGTGGAGATAAGGTTTTGGTTCAAGTCTCCCGACTGTCTTTGTTTCCACAGCTATCCTGCTGGTACTGGAAAAACGAGAGGTTGATGTTCAGACTTACACTGATACAAAACTGTTAAAGCGGACAGCATAGCCTGTTTAGCGGATTGTGGATCTTTTCCCTTTCATATCCATATATCCGGCCCCTATTAAAGAAATTTTGTCCAACCCCAAAAATCTCAAAGAACTGACTACTGGTAGTAGCGCCAGAATAACGCCGATAAGGAAAAAGTTCACCCTAAACCCCCGTTTCTTACGGTTACATATTTCCATCTCTGGTTTCCCCCTGTTAGGCGAAACTGATGATACAACAGCCATCACTCGATTTGTAACATTTTTCTTACTCATAAAAGCCTCCCTTCATTCCTTCCTGGCTCACAAAAGTAGCCTTCCCGCATGATAATTGTGACGTGTGTCAAATAAGGACACATATCCCCAAAAAAATTGTCGGATGAATTTTTTCACTCCAAGGGTGCTATTAAAGAAATAAAAAATTTCCATAACGTGTGTCCCCATTTGACACATATACCCCTTACACTCGAATACCGTAGGAAAAATAGGGCAGGGTGATGGTCCAGATTTCTGGAAGAGAACCGCTGTAAATCGGGAGCCACTATGAAAACGATATCTGGACCATCCAAACTCTTCTTGGGAACGGAAACATTTGGAGGGTTGCGGACAAAAATCAAATTTTTCTTATTATCGTCGGCTCAAATCATGCTATCTTGAAACACTAACCCCCAACTTACCTCTTTGCGTGGGAGTCAACACACATGAGCCTTCTAGCCATGGAAACGCCGCTAACCGACTTACGTCAGGAACTTATTGATCTTGTAGAAAAAGAACTCCTCGGCCCCGCAGGCGGCCCTGAAGAGGAAGTAGATGAAAATAGGGTTCGGGATCGATATCTGGTTGGCTGCCTGGCTCCCAAAGATTCGATGACGATCCCGGAAGAAATGGATGACACAGCCATAGGATTGGACGAAATGTCTGATGACGGGCAGTCTGATTCGAAGCCCACGGAACGGGCGACCTTTCTTCAATCGTCATTCGGCTTCACTTTCATAGTGGGCAATGACGCTCCACCATTGCGAATCGGCGCTAAATGGGGGCTTTACACGCGCGAAGAAAGCGTCAACGCCAAGAACGACAAAGGTGAGCCAAAACTCGTATGGCGAAGAAAACCAATTGACGAGAGCTGGGACAATTTTGACGCAAGTTCAACGAAACTAAGCGGATATGAACTTTTTAGGAGTTATTTCGGCAAAGTTACGATTCAGGCGCTTTCAAAACCGTTTGGGGAAGAGAGAATCGTATCAATATATCTCGTAAATGAACAACAGTCACCCCCCAGAAGTAAGGATCAAGCCTGGCTGTTTCAACCTGAATTATACGTGGAGGCGATGGATGGGTCCGCTGTCTTCAGGCAAAGACCGTCCAGTTTGTCCTCTTCGTGGCAAGCACGGCAACCCGACTACGAAGATTTAGTCATGCAGATG
>JAZDKD010000628.1:0-11173 GCA_043803345.1 Pseudomonadota bacterium | reverse complement strand
AACGGAAAACCATCGGCATAATCCAGGGTGACTCCATCCCGCGGCGTTTCATTCCTAAAATGATCGATCTGTATCGGGCCGGGCAGTTTCCATTTGACCGTTTGGTGAAGTTTTATGATTTCGATGACATCAACAAGGCCTTCGCTGATGCCAAGAAAGGTGACACCATCAAGCCCGTGCTACGAATCAGTTAGCTGTAAAAAATGGGACAGGTGACCAAGGTTTTTCGTCTTGACCATTAACCGAATCTTGCTGGAAATCAAAACTATCAAGGACAAATTTAGTAAATTTGGGACGACGCGCCATCTTAATAGACCAAAACTTCAAGGTTATTAGGCTTGCAAACGACATCTGGCAACATCCTGCTGTCAGAATATTTTCCACAGGAATAAGGAAAAACTCGGCTTCCTTAACTACCAAAATCCATCACAGCGATACGGAGGTGATGGCCACCACGTCCCCAAAAAATCATCAGTCTCTATCGACCTTGAACGTGTCAAAAATTATGTTGGTCCCCACCATCCTTGCCCCGTGGGCTACCGCTTCGAAGATGTCCTTATCACCCCATCCCAAGGCCCTCAAACGATCTAAATCCTCTCCGGCCACAGAGTGCGGATTGTCACAAGCCTTTAGCACAAAGAGCAGTAGAGATTTTTGCTTTTCGTCCAGAGGAGCCTGGTTAGGATCAGCCTGCATGGAGGCTATCTGCTCCTTGGTGAACCCCGCCTTGTTTAGAAGTCCTGTATTGAGATTCTGACAGTAGGGGGATTTGCAAGCCTTTGATACCAGCATACGTATCATGGCCAACAGCGGTGTACTCAGGGCAGGATGTCCCATATAGTGGCCCATAATCTGAATTTGATTGTCCAGGATCTCTGGGCTGACCCCTAGCATCCGTGCGTTGTTGGGAACCATCCCGAAAAGTTGCTCGACTTCAGCGTAGAGCTCCGCTAGTTTTCCCTGAGCCTTTTCCGGCGGTGTTGTTTGAATGAGCGACATGTTCTTTTCTCCTGTTTTTATGATTTGCTTCCGTTGGGAGCATCAACCCTCAGCATCATGGTGACGAGTGACTTGCGTATCGTAAGAAAATATTGGACCGGTCTAGTTGCTCTAAAAAATCAGCGCTTCAACACATGTCCGAAAATCATCTTTTCAAAAAGGACAAGAGGTCCACTATTACCTTCGGCTTTCATTCGGAGCAATCCCCCCTCCCAACTATCCAGAATGAATTGCGCCAGTTCATCAGGATCTAAGCGCTCGTCTATCTCACTCTGGGACCGTCCATCATCCAGGCACTCCCTGATATAACTTTGCATCATTTCGAAGACAGCTTTGAGCTTGGCACGAAACGTCTCACTGAGAAGCCCCATTTCTTGGGTAAGGTTCCCGATAGGGCACCCACTTCTCCATTCATCTTGCTCGAAAAGCTGGCGCATTCCTTGAAAGAACTTTTGGAGCCTCTCCAATGGGGAACCTTCCGCTTTTCTGAGCAAAGACGCCCCCAACTGTGCCAGAGATTCGGCATAGTAGTCGATCAGCGCAAGCCCCAAATCATCTTTACTTTTGAAATAAAAGTAGAATGAACCCTTAGGCACGCCAGCGCTGTTGAGTATCTCTTGAATACCGGTATTGTTGAACCCTTTCATGCGGATCATCCTGGCGCCGTGTTCCAGTATCTTGTTTCTAGTGTTTTGCTTGGTCATGATGTTTCCGTGTTGCGAACGATGTCATAGTAGACCGGTCGTCGATAGACGTCAAGTCCTTTTTATGGCGTGTAAGGGACGTAAGGCACGGGCTTATTAGGTCAAGAGACAGATAATATTGGAGCCATTTGTCATCATGAGATTTCCTCCCGCCTATAGCACAGACTGAACAAGCCGCGAAGACAATGAGCAGAGAAATCAATCAATTTTTAGAGATGCCCATAAAGATCTTGGTACTGGACCTGGATGCTTCTAATTCGAGATGAACTCTCTTAAATTCCTCGTTCTGCCTTTCCATCTCAATCTGACGGATCCGGAGGTTGTGGATGATCGCTTCAGAGGTTTTATCTCCAAGTTCCAGCGACGCATCCTGAGACTTGCCAAGTTTCTCCTCAGCAGTGACTCTCAGAGCGCTGTCGCTACTTCCAGTCTCGTCCAGGTCCATTTTGTCTTTCATTGGCTTGTTTCCTTGAAATGGCCTCAACCTTCAGTCCCCAACAAACGCTCTAGTTCGCCCTTCAGATCTGCCATGTTGTAGGGCTTGTGCAAAATACCAGCAGGACGCTGACCTGGAAATATTTCGATTACAGCATCCTCACTGTATCCGCTGCAAAGTATGACTTTGACGTCCGGCTTGATCCGTATAAGTTCCCCAAAAACCTCGACACCATTCATTTTCGGCATTTTGAAGTCGAGCATCACAAGATCGATTTCATTCAGGCGCTCTCGGAAAACACGGACCCCTTCCTCGCCATCAACAGCGATAATCGTGTCGTAGCCGAAGACCTCCAGAAATTTAACAGTAACATCGCGAACACTTGTCTCATCCTCAACTACGAGAATAATTTTTCGTTGGTTAACTGTGTCAGGCGCTGGAGCTTTCGTCTCAACTACATCCACGACATGAACAGAGGACTCCTGAGCCTCTTTCGACACTGGAAACAGAACACGTATTGTGGTTCCCTTCCCAATCTCGCTCTCCACTATTATCGCGCCGCGATGTCCCTTCGTTATCCCCATCACTTTGGCCATTCCAAGGCCACGACCCCAGAATTTGGTCGAGAAGAATGGATCAAAGAGCCGATGCTGCGTTCGGTCATCCATTCCGCAACCAGTGTCGGTAACCTCTAGAAAGACAAACCGACCTGGTTCGGGCTTCTCCTCGAGGCGACTACGGCTCAAATACTCCGCATCGCAATCAATGACTCCTGTAGAAAGTCGAACCTCGCCGTCCTTATCCCCAACCGCCTCAGAGGCGTTGACCAGAATATTTGTAACCAAACATTGTATTTGATCCGCATCTCCCTTAATGGGTGGAAGTGTATTGTAGCTTTCCAAGTTGAGAGTGACATTTCTGGAAACACGTAATTCCAGCGGGACGGGGTTTGTATTCAGCAACTCGTTGAAATCCAAATCTACAGGGTCATAAAAGGTATTTCCCGTGTAGATCTGTATCTGACGGCAGAGTTCCGCTGATCGTTTGGCCGCCTGAATGGCGTTCATTATGCCTACTTTGGCCTCGGAATCAGCGGGCAGATCCATAAGGGCCAGTTCCAGATTGCCCAGGACTACCGCTAACTGGTTGTTGAAATCATGAGCGATGCCCCCGGCCATTACGGCGAGACTCTCGAGTTTCTGAGCATGGAGACGCTTGCGCTCCATATCCAGCTTTTCTTCCTCCAGGCGTTTGCGATCGGTGATGTCGCGACTGACGCCTTCGAATGCGATGAGATTTCCCTCATTGTTGAAAACCGGGCTTATAATTGCTTCTGTCCACAAGGTGGTTCCGTCAGGTCGGACATTTTCGATTTCATACGGTTTGGGAACAAAACCCTCCCTATCGGATAGCAGTAACTTAATGCGTTCGGCCACCCTCCTTCTAAGTGGTTCAATCTGGTTTGGGGCCAGAAATTCCCATATCGGTCTACCCAAAAGCTCATGTGGCTCATAACCTAGTAGTTTTTTACCGGAATGGACTATATCTGTGAACACCAGGTCCGGTGTCAGTTGCCAGAGGGCATCAGAACTGTTTTTGGTTATCCTGCGGAATTTCTGTTCACTCTCCAGAAGCTCATCTTCTGCCCGTTTGCGATCGGTGATGTCTCTTACTATCGCCTGAAGATGCGCCTTGCCATCCAGAGTAAGTGCATTCAGGGACACCTCTGCATCAAATGGCGAGCCGTCTTTGCGACAATGTTTCCAATAGAATGTCTGCGGACCGTAGTCTAAGGCGGCGTTAATGTAGTTGAGCGCCTTTTCCAGCGAGTCAAGGCCATCTGGTTGCTTGTCAGGCGAAAATCCGTATGGTGTATGACCAACTATGTCTTCTTTTTCCTCGCAGCCAAATATTTGAAGGGTCTTTGCATTGCATTCAATGAATTTTTCGCCGTCCATCATGAATATGGCGTCATTAGCAGTTTCGAAGAGAGTACGAAATCTTTCTTCGCTCGATTGTAAAGCCTCCTCTGCCCGTTTGCGATCGGTGATGTCTCTTGCGATTGACTGGAATCCAACAATGGTCTCCCCGTGCATTATTAATTGAGTGCTTTGCCCTATCCACAAAGTCATGTGATGTTTGGTGACAACGGGGAACTCGTTGTAAGTGACTGGAATTCTCTTTACGAATTGCAGGCCATAAAATCTCTTAACTTCTTCCCTATGATCTGGACGAATCAACTCAGTAAAGTGTTTTCCAAGGATTTCTGTCTCAGTGTAGCTGGTTAATCGCAAAACCACAGGATTGACAAAAGTAAAGTATCCTCCGACATCGGCTTGGAAAATGACATCACTTGCATTTTCTACAATCTGCCGATAGCGTTCCTCAATTTCGCTAAGCGCAGCCTCGTGGGCTTTTCGCTCGGTGACGTCGTCGGAGATTACTACTATCTCTCCGCTGGGCAGCCTATAAATGAAGTTCTCCTGCCATCCTTCTTGCTGTTCATCCTTATAGCAAGAAGCAGGGAGGTGTTCCGGTTTCCCGGTTTGATACACCCGCTGTAAGGAAGCAAGGAGGCCACATTTGGCCACGTTGGGAAACATTTCCAGGAGTCTTTTCCCTATCACATCGTCCTTATGAACCCGGCTGATACGCTCAGTGGCGCTGTTGAAATCCTTGAACACAAAGTCCTGCCCGTCATCCTCCGGCTGATATACCGCCACCCCGTTCTTCGTATTTTCAAAAATGGCCCGGTAGCGCTGCTCCATCTCCTTAAGGGTGTCCGCCCTCTGCTCCCGCGGAAACTGCTCTTGGGTTTTTTCCTGATCCATCATTGGCTAAACCCCCGTGTTCTAGTATTACCGGTGAACAAAACGTAATTTGTAAAACAATTCCCAAGAAAAATTATTGAGTTTCAATTGTTGTTGAGATGTGGCCCCCTGTTCGGGTTCACGGTTCATATTTGGAACCTCGTCCAATCAGGGTTTTCTAATATCTAACTATATAGGAAAGTTATAAGCTGAGCTGATCTGAGCTGGGCTCAGCTGATTATAATTTAGATGGTATAGGTTATCAAGGTTATAATTGAGCCCTTGGGACAACCATGAAAGAGGCCTAAAACCTTATTAGGCCTCTTTCATGGGACAAGTGGGAATGTTGAGTTTATCATTTTTTCTCCATTAGTTGTGCCACTGAGTCAGCGCTGATTCGAGGAGCGAAGCGCCGTTTGAAAGGATCATATTCCGGATCAAGATGTTTTTTCATTTCGGCTCGAGTCTTTTCCATCAAAGCCGGCACATCCTTTTCATCGAGACCTGTAGTTATAATAGGGTTACCAATGATCACTTTCACATGCCCCGGCTTGATGAGCCTTGAACCCCTGGGCATGATCTTAAACGGGCCATTGCAAGTTACAGGAAGAATCGGAACACCGGTCCTGATTGCCAATATAAATGGACCCTTTTTAAACGGGAGCATCAGCCCGTCGTGGGTTGTGGTCCCTTCCGGATAAACCAGGATGCTCCAGCCATCATTGAGTTTTTCCGAGGCGCCTAATATCGCATTGAGAGCCTTGCCGCGGCTGGACCGGTCTATGGAGACAGCTCCGATGGATGTCAAGCCCCATCCGAATAACGGAATGCCCAGCAATTCTTTTTTCAGAACCCATCGAAAGCGCATGGGCAATGTCGATAACAACGGTAGAAAATCCGTAATCGATTGATGATTAGGCGTGATAATGTAAGAAGCGCTTGAATCAATATTCGTGGAATTTTCGATAGAGCACGAAATCCTCATCGACCTGAGGACAAGCTGAGCCCATTTGACCGTCAATCTTTGAGCAGCCTTGCCGGATGTGAAACGGCTTATAATAATGACTGTGGTAGCGACAATTGTGGTGGCTGCAATTATAAAAATAAGCGGCAATACCATTCCCGTAAAAATGTGAATAGGAAAAGTCAATGTTGCTTTCTCATAGAATGCGGAGATTTAGATACATCGAGGTACGTAGTACGAAAACATTTAACAAAGCAACTAAAACTAAGGGTTAATGAGGATACTTTTAAAAAAATACACAGCTTTCAGAGAAAACAGAAAAAACCAAATCTCGATTTTTGAGAGAGATTATTAGCACTAGCCTTACTAAGGGAAATCATTGAGAATGAACAATAAAAAATGATTTGATTTACCTTGTTTTCTGACACTCGCTCATACATCTCTTCATTCATTTTCTAAAATATTTTTTCTGATAAGCGTCCGCAGCTCCTCAATTGCCGGCCGGGTCTGTCGGAAAACATCGTCAATTTTGTTGAAGTCGAACATCCTCACGTCGCTGATTTCAGGATGGATGTAAATGTCCGGCTCCCGATGCTTCATCTTCTCGGCAAGGGCCGCCATTTGCATGATCTCGAAAGTTCCAAGGATTGACTCCAAAACTGTAGGGGGGTCGAGTTTGCATGGAGTTCTGGCCTTGGCGACGTTCACGACAATCGACACGTCGCATCGGTCAATAATGTGGTCATATGGAACCAAGTTCACAACGCCCCCATCCACAAGCACTTTATCGCTGATTGATACCGATCCAAAAACCCCAGGGACGGCCATACTGGCCTTTAACGCGGGAAGGAGTTCCCCCTTTTCCATAACGACTTCCTCACCGCCCCAGAAGTCGGTCGCAACCACGAGCAGGGGTGTCTTGAGTTCTTCGAATGTTTTTTCTCCGATCTCAGAAAATAGGTAACTCAGGAATTTATCTGTGTTTATCAGTCCACCTCGCCCGAATTCAAGCGATAAGGCATCCACCAATTTCAGTAGTTCCGCTTTCTTCTTGAGAACATCCGGCCAAGTGTCACTCTTTGAGACGGTATGTCTCCTGATTAATTCCCTGATAGTTTTTCCAGACATTCCTGACGCATAGAGAGCGCCGATGATAGCCCCCATACTGGTTCCTGATATCACGCATGGCCTGCAGTCAAACTCATCGAGGGTTTCGAGAACAGGGATATGAGCTAGACCCCGTACCCCTCCACCACCCAATGTTAAACCAATTCTTCTCTTCACACCCTCACCTCACTGCAATGAAGGCTCTGGCCGCCACCTTTGCTTAACGGAGAGCATTGAACTTTAGATGTTGATGATTGACATGAAACTTTGATAAACGGCGTCCAAAAAGTTCGAGAAGAAGCGTCTACCCCTCTATCAATGTATCGGAAACAACAGATTGCATATGAGGACGCCCCGTAATGAGAAATACTCCCTTAGAGCTCCAGAATCAATACCTGTTTTAGATAGGATGAATTAATTCATTTCACGTTTTAAGATTTGGCGCATTTTGAATCGAGTGAGTATCAGAAGGGGTTTCGTAATTATTGCGGTAGCGGTTTGTTTGCCGTATGCGATCTTTCTTAACAGTTTACAGTTCGGACATGCTAGAATCAAAATGCTCATTTCTAAGGACCTGAATCTCGCACCATTCTTGTAAGAAAATGTGGCATTCGGAAAGGCATAATCACAGGTCAGACCCATGAATCAATTAATTCCTTGGAAATGCCATAGTTGTGGGAGAGCATTCGACACGTTACAGGGCGGTATCTGCAAAAAGTGCGGACGGCCGACATGTAGTATTTGTTTCGGTATCGGAGCCCTTCGGCAAATTGCACGACTAAGAATGCCACAATCACAGATTTGCCGGCCCTGTGCTCAGACAGAAAAGAATGAATAGGTGTTATGAAAAATTGGAAATGCCACAAATTGAAGATATAGATCACAGCAAAATACGAGTCAGGCTTACTATATTTTCTGTTGGTGACCTTTCTCACGGCTCGTAAATTTTTTGAGTATAGGCTGGAGACAGAATAAATGCCCAAAAGACCCAAAGCAGCGTCAGTTCCTACTGCAGGACCAAGTAATCTTGTATATCAAATGAAGATTACTCTTAAAGGGATTAGACCACCTATATGGAGGAGAATTCAGGTCAAAGGTGACATTACTCTCAAGGTTCTTCACAAGACAATACAACTTGTAGTGGGTTGGAGCAATTCGCATCTTCACGAATTCAACATCTTTGGAGTATCATACGGTGACCCTGAGCAAGAAGTTGGGTCGGATGAAAAGAAATTCCGGTTGAATAAATTAAACTTAAGTGAGAAGGACAAGTTTATCTATGTCTATGACTTTGGTGATAACTGGGAACACGATATTCTGATAGAAAAGATTCTGCCGATTGATGAAAAGACTCAATATCCGATTTGTCTTAGAGGTAAACGCTCTTGTCCACCTGAGGATTGCGGCGGGCCATGGGGCTATATGGATCTACTCAATGTTCTCAGTAACCCTAATGACCCCGAATACGATGAAAGTATGGAATGGATTGGAAATAAGTTTGACTCGGAGATGTTTGATATTGAGAAGCTAAACTGGAGGCTGAGGTTTCTCCGGAGGTAATTCTGATGTAGTGTAGTTCAAGAGATACCCCGTATTGAAAATGTTGAAAGGTAACAACGGGTGTTCCACATCACGTATTGCAATCAGAATGTTTATTATAAATACAAGGACATTTACTAGAAAGTCGTCAATGGAACCATATTGCAGTGATCAAAACCTGGAAGGAGAGAGCAATGCGTTATCCGAAGTTCACAACGACAGTAGTGGGGTCTTACAGTGTTCCACGGTGGTTTGAAGCACTGGAAAAACAGGTAGAAACCGGCGCTTTGTCCAAAGCGGATATGGCGGACGCTCAATTCCGCGTCAGTGAAGCCGCCATCCTCGATCAGCTTACGGCAGGCATAGATATTCTTACTGGTGGCGAGACGCATCGTCGTACAAACAACCGTCATGCTCCCCCAAACGCGATGCTCAATTTTTTCTGGCAAAAGATGCCTGGTTTTTCCCAAGAAACGAGAAAGAGACCTATTACCCAAAAAGATCCAAATGTTTTTCATCCCGCTGCGGTGCTTACCGGTCCAGTAGGCGAAGCGGACTTGGGGTTGGTAGAGGAATTTAAAGCAGTATCAACATACGCTCCTCCCGACCAGGTAAAAATCACCATGACCGGCCCTCACATGCTGGCTAAGGTAGCCTTTGATGAATATTACGGGGACATCGCAACATTCATGCAGGCTTTGGCTAAGGTAATGAACCAAAACTATCGCCAGCTCGAGGATGCTGGGTGCAAATACGTGCAAATCGATGAACCGCTGTTTACAGTATCCAGTGACGAAGAAGTGGCGGCCGCCGTTGACGCCATCAACCTGTCAACCGAGGGGCTCTCAAAGATGTCGGTTCAGGTTCATATCTGTCAGGGCAATTATGCCGTAGGAGCCGATTACGATGGTCAGATAGGTCACCGATATTTTGACACCGGGCGATACCCTGTGGATCTAATCTGCAGAATCAATTGTGATGCGTTTCTAATAGAAGGTGACATGACTTTCCATTACGAAGGGAAACTTGGAAACAAACAATTGGCTGTTGGGGCATGTGACGTTCAAGATCTTAATGTAGAATCCGGCGAGACCATAGCTGAGCGTATCCGCCAATACGGATGGCTAGTCCCGGAGCAGACCATGATTACAAGTTCTTGTGGCATGAACCACTTGCCGCGTCATATAGCTTTCGGCAAGCTCAAGGCTATGGCGGATGCAAAACGGATACTTGCAGGATCAATAGTTTGATGATCACGTTGTATTTGCGTAGCGATGGCGCCATTCCCATTTTGACCTGGTACTCAAAATTTGACCAAGTTAAATGAAGATGGCGCTGCTACATTGACAAGTTTCTCTTAACGTTAGTGATGTTGGGCCTTTGCTACCCTGGCACATGCTTTTCAGAGTGTAGGCTTCAACCAAACGGGACCTTAGCCTTCACATGCGCAAGTGTTCTCGAGTTCTTTCTACGCGGCGACTTGACGTACTAATTATGATATTTGTTATCTAGGTTTATTTTTAAAGAAGCGGCAGGGGGGCAAAAAGTGAGAGTGTTAAAAAAAGTTATGAATGGACAAGGCATAAAAGGTTTCGGAACTATACACATGACACGCCCTGTTCCGTTTTAGTCAGAATATTCAGCACCTTACCAATCCCCCATTTTCTCTCACCTAGAATAATCAGCTAACTTCATCTATTATAAATGTTCCAGCGGACATATAGGGAACCGTTGGTCAAATTAATAAAGCGGGGGGTTCCGCTGGTATTAAAATAAGGAGGCGCCTTATGGTAAAGTTGGCATCTTCCTTTGTCTACTGGTTATTGAGGACTACTGTTTGGATAGCCCTTAACCAGTCCAGACAATTCAACAGGAAAAAGTTGTTAGTCGCCATGTCACTATGTAATGTGGCGGAGCAATTGAGCAATGAAAAGATCTTACGGGCATTTCGAGGCATAGCCAGGGGATGTAAGATCACTAAGACATTTCAATACCAACCCAAACTTACTCTCAATATCGAATAGCCGCAACGGAGATCGATTCAAAGCTTCACTCGTATCGTAAACCCTCTCTTCTAAAATGATTCCTTCTTTCTTAATGCCTCGACCAGGGCCTTTCCAAATGCCTCAGAAGCGGAAGGGCCTTTAGCAGTGATGATCTTTTCATCTTGCTGAACGAGCCCGTCGACGTATTGGGCTCCATACTTGCGAAGTTTCTCAGATCTGGGTCCAGTTACACGCCTGCCCTTAAGCAGTCCTGCTTTTCCCAAGACATAGGTACCGGCGCAGATGGCCCCAATAAGCTTGTCTGAGTCGCGGAAGCCATGAAGCAAGCGGTTAACTTCGTGATCTCCCTCGTATTTCCAGACGGAGTACCCGCCTATGATGGCCAAAGCGTCGTAGTCCCTGGTTCGAGCCTCTTCCAAGACGAGATCCACTGGTATATTTGCCCCATTAAGATCCTTGGCGGAAGGGTCTTTGCACGCTACTCTTACCTTGCACTGAGACGATTCGAGCACTTGCCGGGTGACACTGTACTCAGTGGGATGATTCTTGGTAGGACTGACCAAGAGAAGCACGGTTGGTTGCTTCCCATGGGAAACCCCAAGGCCAGC
>JAZDKD010000627.1:0-3298 GCA_043803345.1 Pseudomonadota bacterium | reverse complement strand
CGAAGAAATTGGCGTCGGTTCTCGAACTTACGAGTTGTTAAGACTTTAGTCTGCGCCAACTAGCAACTTCGTAGTATTTTGCTTTAAAGTGTTCATAAGTGGCCTTTCTCGCATAATAGCCGTTGGTTGCGTCCGGTACCTAACGCCGCGCATTGACAGATCTGTTGCAATATTATACAATGTTTATATAGATGCCCCAGTGTATTGTCTCGATTTTCGAATTAACATCCTCGAACCGTTGGGCTCAGGCTAGGAGAAAACGTGATGTCAAAAATAGTGTTGATCGCAATGATTCTCATATTAACACCTGCAGTTGGCTCTGCCCAAGGCATCCTAGATTCGGTGATGGGACCTGGCGGGCTAGGAATTTGGGGTGGAGGGAATTCAAATCAATTCAACTATCAGCAGTTTCAGGGGCAGGAACAGGCTCAACAACAGGGATATAATCAGGGTCCCAATCCTTACGCTCAACCAGCCCCGGGGTATGGACCACCTCAAGGATATTCAGCCCCCCCAGCCTATCCGAATTACAGCCAGCAGGGTGTGTATTCAGACTGGCAGAATTACCAGGGACCAGCGGAGTCTCCTCAAGGACCTCCCCCTGTTCGCTATACGGCCCCTCCTCCACAGCAGACGGCGCCTCCCCAGTCTTATGGAGTAGCTCCACAAGTCGGCCAGCCGCAGCAGTTGAGGCCTGGACAATATTCTCCGCACACTCAACCTCAGGCTTTTGATGAAAACCTTCCAGCAGGAGCGGTAAGAATCACTACTCAGACTCCTGATGGGACAACAGTTCAGTATTATCCTCCGGCAGGCGAAGAGGCTCCACCCGTTCCGAAACCTCGCCGTGGTCAATCGGCCAATAAACCTGCTCGAGTTAAGAAACCTGCGCAGGAGCAAAGTTCAGCGGCTACAACGAATCAGAACGCTGGTGGAGGCTCAATTGCCATGCCGAAACCTATGGAAATACCTCGAGGTCAGGACCCTAGAACAGGCTGGAATTCTTTTGGAGGTGGTGTCCCGTCAACCCCTCCCGTCCAGTAAATGATTAGTCTATAAATTGGAGCCTGAATCTCTCACACAGTTAAAACTTCCGTAGATGTGCTTTGTCTAAAGGCAAAGCCCTTTACATATATGCTATTATTTACGTTCCCCCAAACCCTTCCGGTTGACGCCTTAACAAACCTGCTGTAATTTGTGGGCGGTAAATTTGTATATTGCTAGAGTGCATCGGAGTTCGTATTCATGTTCGACACCCCCTCCAAGAAAGAGGAATGCGGAATCTTCGCAATATATGGGGTTGATAACCCCGCAAACCTCATTTATTTAGGTCTATACGCCTTGCAGCATCGGGGTCAGGAATCGGCGGGGATAGTAGTTTCTAATGGCTCTTGTGTTTCATCCAAGAAGGGAATGGGTCTGATTAGCGATGTTTTCAAAAACGGTGGTTTGGAAAACATGCAAGGACATATGGGCATAGGCCACGTTCGTTACTCCACCACGGGAAGTTCTCTCTTGAGAAACGCCCAGCCCTTTCTTGTAGAACAAATAGATAGGTTTTTCGCTCTAGGACATAACGGAAATATTGTGAACATCGGCAAACTTAGGCGAAAACTCGAAACATCAGGGGCAATATTCCAGACATCCACTGATTCGGAGCTTATTGCCCATTTGATACTTCACAAAAAAGGACCCCTAGAGGAAAGATTAATCAAGGTTTTTCAGGAGCTTAGAGGCGCATGGTCGTTGGTGTTTTTAAGCCCTAACGGCATTTACGCCGCTCGAGACCCCTACGGCTTTAGACCTTTATGCATTGGTAAGAAAGGCGACGCCACAGTCATCGCCTCCGAAACCTCAGCTCTAGATATCATCGAAGCGGAATATGTTAGAGATGTGGACCCCGGAGAGATAGTTATAGTGGATAAGGATGGTCTTAGATCTTTACGAATTCCAGCGCGGAAGAACCTTGCGATGTGCGTCTTTGAATACATTTATTTTGCCAGACCTGATTCGTCTATTTTCGGTCACGGAGTATATCAGGTAAGGAAATCGCTGGGCATACAGATGGCCATGGAAAGCCCCGTCCCAGACGCTGATTTTGTGGCTCCTATGCCGGCGTCGGGAAACTATGCGGCCCTAGGTTTCTCTCAGGGCAGTGGTTTGCCTTTTGAATATGGCGTCATCCGCAATCATTACGTGGGCAGGACTTTCATCCAGCCCTCTCCTGACATCAGAAATCTTGGAGTCAGACTCAAGCTTAACCCGGTTCGTGAAGTCCTGAACGGCAAGAGCGTAATAGTAGTTGACGATTCCATAGTGCGCGGCACGACAACCAAGCTAAGGACAAAAACGCTTCGGGAAGCTGGAGCCAGGGAAATACATCTACGAATTAGCTGCCCTCCGATTCGTTTCCCATGTTTTTACGGAATTGATTTCTCCAGCAAAGGCGAACTCATTGCGTGCGCCAAATCCGTTAGACAAATCTGTGATTTTGTTGGCGCGGATTCTTTGAGTTATCTAAGTCTCGAGGGCATGTTTAGAGCAATGCCTATGCCTAGGAAAGACTTCTGCGCTGCTTGTTTTACGGGAAGATACCCTATCCCTATAACTGACGATTCCACCAAAATGTGTTTGGAAATGAATATTGAAAGTCCGAATCTTTGGCCTTGAATCAAGATCTGGAATTTTTAATGAGTCTCTCTGCTGTCAGTAGGTCTTCAGGTAGAGTAATTTTTAAGTTGTAAGCGCTATCTTCTACAATAGCTACTCTTGAACCCATGTTCTCAATTAGAGCTGCGTCGTCAGTTCCCATGAACCCTTCTTTTGCGGCCCTCTCGTGAGCTTCCATTATGAGCTTGGTCCGAAATGTCTGCGGAGTGTGAGCCAGCCAGAGATTTTCTCGCGACAATGTTCTAACCACAAAATCATCTCCAACCTTAACCGTATCAGTCATGGAACAAGCTGCAATTGCCGCCCCGTAAAGTTTCGCCTGCTTTATCGACTCCGATATCACTGCGGCTTTGACAAGCGGCCTCACCGAATCGTGGATAACAACATGATCGCTGTCTTCAACCAACCTGAGACCATTTAGCACTGATTCCTGCCTAGTAAGTCCACCCTGAGCAACTCCTCTCACTTTGGTGATACCATATGGTTGCACAAATTCGTGAAAACAGTATTCAGTTTGCCCCTTGGGCGCCGTTAGAATTATAAATTCGATTTCTGGATGTTCCTGAAAGATCTGCAATGTTCTAACCATGATAGGAATCCCGTCCAACGACATGTACTGTTTTGGAAT
>JAZDKD010000626.1:0-15786 GCA_043803345.1 Pseudomonadota bacterium | reverse complement strand
ACCTGAACAGGATATAGAGCACACCCGGTTTGGTCTTTTTATTGGAAGAAACCTTGGGGCAGGGCTTCAGCTTAGGCAACTGAGTGACATGGCGAAGGCCAAGGATCGAGGCGCAAAATTCGTAGTCGTTGATCCTCGTTTTAGTGAGATGGCCGCGTTCGCTCATCAGTGGGTACAAATCAGACCGGGCGCTGACCTTGCGCTGATGCTGGCCTTAGCGAATGTCATCATTACGGAGAACCTTTATCAAAAAGATTTTGTGGAAAAGTACACAGAAGGATTCGATGAGTGGTCCGAAAAGGTAAAGGAGTACACCCCAGAATGGGCCGAACTCAAGACGGATGTGCCGAAAAGTGTCATCCGAAAACTCGCTCATGATCTTGCAGAGGCGGCTCCGAGGGCTTTTGTGCATCGCGGTTATCATGGGGCCATGGGAACTCAGTACAAAAACAGTTTTCAGCTTGTCCGAACTATCGGTTGTGTAAATGGTCTTTTGGGAAATTTTAACCAGAGGGGTGGCATGTTCTTTGCTCCAAAGGTTAAACTCGGAAAACTCGATCCTCAGAAGCATCCTTCCCCGTCTGTTCCTGAAGGTCCCATGGTTGATGGGAGCGGCGATCCTGAGAGATACCCGCTCACTCCAGTGGGACTGGGACTAACGCACGCTATTCCCGAGCTTGCCATACAGGGAAAGCTGAAAGCTCGCTTCGTCTACCACAATAACCCACTACGCACATGTCCTAATCCGGCTAGAGTCATTGAAGGTTATCGAAAACTCGATCTTTTGGTCAGTTTTGATTATGTGCTTTCGGAAACAGCGTCCCTGTCTCACTACATTTTACCTGAGTCTTATTACTTGGAACGTGACGACGTAGTTCACACACATCAGAGCTATCAGTCCAAACAGATCTCTATCAGACAGGCTGTAGTCAAACCACTTTATGACACTAAACCCGTGGTAGTCATCTTGGCCGAACTTGCCCAGCATCTTGGTATTGGTGAGTATTTCAACTGGACATTGGAAGAATACAATCAGGCTGCTCTTGCTCCTCTTGGAGCGACCCTCGAAGAACTAAAAAAGGAAGGTGTCATAGATCTTGGGGGTAAATGGGAGCCAGGGGAACCTAATTTCAGCACGCCAAGCGGAAAACTTGAATTTGTTTCTTCAACTTTAAAAGACTACAACATGCCTACCATGCCGGATTGGGAAGAAGCCCTTATTCAACCCGATCCAAAAGATCCTCATTCGTTTCGTCTGGTTCACGGGAAACAGGCCCATTTGACACACACCCGTAGCATCAACCAGAAGTATCTTAAAGAAATCAGTATGCTAAATGATATGACGAGAGTGTGGATTCATCCGACCAGAGCCAAGGCTCTCGGTATAAAGGATGGAGAATGCATGACCATAAGCAACGCTGTCGGCAAAGGCAGAGCAAGAGCTATGGTAACCGAGGGTATCCACAAAGACTGTGTATTTTTACCAAGCGGCTACGGAGTGTTTTCAAGAAATCTGCGCACAGCTTTTGGATACGGCATATCCTATAACGATTTCTTGCCCACATATTTTGAACCGATGCTAGGCCACTGCATGTCAAATGAAATTATAGTGCGTGTAGAAAGGACTGCTACATGAAACTCTGCGGCCTTTTTTTGAATAGAAATCTTCCACCCACTTGGACGGATGAAATTTTGAGCGATTTTATCGCAGCCTCACCGAGCGCTGCGCAAATGCGAGGAGATTGATATGCCGCGTTACGGAATGGCAATTGATACAACTAAATGCATAGGATGTCATTCTTGCAGGGTCGCCTGTCAAAATCAGAATGGCCTGGATTATAAAGAGACGTTCAATTGGATTAAAAACAAAGAACGTGGTGTCTATCCTTCCTTTGACAAGGAATTTATTCCCTTACAGTGTAACCATTGTGAAAATGCGCCTTGTCAGCGCGTCTGTCCGACCGGCGCGACTTTCACATCGAAAGAGGGGGTAGTGCTCGTCAATCCAGAGACTTGCGTTGGTTGCAAGTATTGTATGGAAGCATGTCCGTACAAGATGAGAATTGTAGATCATAAACTTGGTATTGTTGAAAAATGTCGGTTCTGCATCGAGCTTGTCAGGGCTGGCGGCACACCAGCCTGCGTTACCACATGTCCTACTCAGGTCCGAATTTTTGGGGACTTGAATGATCCTAACAGCGCAATATCGAAATTCATAGCCCAAACGGGGGCGCTGCCGTTACGGCCAGATCTGGGCACAAGTCCCAAGATTTTCTATAAAAGGAGCTGATCATGCAAGAAAGCGCTTGGGGTTGGCTGATCATTACCTATCTTTTCCTTGCTGGAGCTGGGTCCGGAGCTTTTCTCGCAGCGGTGGCATGCGACCTCTTAGCGCCCGACTGGTCAAAAGCTTTGGCCAAGGCCGGTTCTTTGGTTTCTGGACCACTGGTGGCCATCGGAACCATTTGCCTTGTTTTAGATCTGGAAGCGGGCTTATGGGAACCTTGGCGCCAGATCTATCTTGCTAACAATTTGAGCAGCATGATCGCCTGGGGAGTTATAGTTCTATCGATTTTCATACCTATTGCTTTACTTTACGCTGCGGCCCTTAATGAAATCGGTTTTATAGGCAAATTCGCCAACAAATATGTCAAACCACTTGAGATAGTAGGAAGCTTATTTGCCCTAGGCACCGCCACGTATACTGGAGTCCTTATTGCGGTAGTGAATGGTGTGCCGTTTTGGAACACCCCATTGATGCCCGTACTCTTTCTGGCTTCGGCTATATCTACCGGGTTGGCCGCAGCAATGATCGTCGCCGCTATAATTGACGTGACAACAATCAAGACTCTCTCCAATTTTGCTTTAGGACACGTAATATTTCTATCCGTAGAAGCTCTAGTGCTGATGCTGTTGGTTTTCATGTCGCTTACCAGATCAACTGAAGCCGCATATTCAGCGAACCTGCTTATATCAGGACTATTGAGTCCATATTTCTGGGGTCTTGTAGTAATATTAGGAATCATTGTACCTTTTTTCCTCAGTGTCATTGAGTACCTCGAGTACGGTGAAATGCCCAAAGCCCTCGTCGTTGGCGCGGACATTCTGGTTTTGATCGGTGGCATGAGTTTGAGGGCCCTGATAGTCTTCTCAGGGACCCCGCCGCAAATAATTTAAACAGAGGACAAATTTGACTTCTTCTGTGAAAAATATGGCGGATCTTGCTTACGCGTTGTCGAGTTTGTTCGGCGAAGATACCGACCTCGACGAGACGGCTGCCACAAGTATGCTCAACCTCGCACAAAATCTGTTTGGAAAAACAGCTATACCGGTTGATTCGAGGTTGCACGCGTTTTTTCAAAACTGGAATATATCGCGTGGGGCATTCTTCGGCCCCAACCCAGCGGTACCTCTGGAAGAATCCGTTTACAAGTCATGGACTGATGAAACGGGACACCCTTTACGGGGCTTCAAAGGACTGGTGTGGGGAGACAGCGCATTCCATATGCTGGATACATTAAAACGTTACGGTGTGGACTTTGATCGCACCAGATCATCGTCGCCCGATCACTTGGCAGTGATACTCGAATTCTTGGGTTTTCTGCTAGAGACCAATAGAATTGAGGAGGCTCGCTTGTTTACAATTGACCACCTGAACTGGTTGGAGCCTCTACTCGAACACACAAAAGCTCTAGGTTTGGCTGAAAGTGTTCAGCATCCAGTCAGGATCGTAATTGACTTGCGGAACAGCATAATCCATTAAATCAGGGGATATAACTATGAATACCAAAAAGGATGAACAGGAAATTAAAGTTGAAAAAAACGATGCGGAATTGATATCTTCAGAAGAAGCTGAATCCAAACATCGTAATGACTCAAGCGCCAAAAGAAGTAGAATCATAACTTCGGCCCTCATGGCTACTATAATAATGACACTAATAGCTGTGGCGGTGGCCGGGGTGTTTCAATTGACCGCTTCGTTTATGCGAATATGTCCCTCGGAATTACCCGTAAATGATCCATCTCCGGTTCTTTGGAACGACATGACCTCGGATAAACCAGTGACAGCCATTTTGGGGGTTCCAGACAAATTGAAACAGGAAACGGCTCTGAAAATTACTACCAATACTTCAAACTAATTTAACGTTTATAATGCCGAGCGTATCAATCGTCACGAGGAATGAAGACAAATGAGCAAACCTGATTATGCGGAAGGCTATTGGAACCCCTTTATTGCGGGAATTGCCCTTGGACTTGTTTTACTTCTGACATTTTTTATCATGGGAAATGGGCTCGGAGCATCCGGCGCCGTGGCCAGGACCGCAGCCGCTATTTCTCATGCGGTGGATCCTCAGGCTGTCGAACAAAACCAGTATTTCAGGAATTTCTACAAACCTGGGGCAAGTGGTATCTTTGTTGACTGGATCGTCTTTGAAGTTATCGGAGCTTTTTTCGGCGGACTGGTGGCTGTGCTCACTGCTCGGAGATTCAAATTGTCAGTTGGCAAAGGCAAGTCGTTTCCCGTATCCCTCAGTCTGGTTCTGGCTTTTTTCGGCGGCATCCTTGGTGGAATCGGAACCCGTTTCGCAATAGGATGCACAAGCGGGCAGGCTCTGAGTGGAGGAGCTACCATGGCGCTTGGTAGTTGGGTTTTCATGATGACAGTTTTCGCTACTGCATTTGTCGCCGCTTACTTTGTGAGAAAGGAATGGCAATGACCGGTCCTCTGTACTTAAATGAAGTTATAAGCTTTACTACCAGTCTTTTCATCGCGATTGGTATCGGCTTTCTTTTCGGATTTGTGCTCGAGCGAGCGGGGTTTGGAGATTCCCGCAATCTCACGTCGATCTTTTATTTCAGAGACATGAGAGTGCTCAGGGTAATGTTTTCCGCTCTGGTCACAGCGATGTTAGGGTTGGTCATCCTCAGCCGGTTGGGTCTTTTTGACTACACCTTGTTACTGGACTACTCATTATTAAAAACTTATTTTTGGCCTCAGCTCGTTGGAGGAGTGCTTTTCGGTCTCGGATTCGTGATCGGTGGGTATTGCCCCGGAACCGCTATCGTAGGACTTGCGTCTGGGAAAATAGACAGTCTTGTTTTCTTGATCGGTATGATCGTCGGCGTAGACATTTTTGCTTTTGGAATGCCTATTTGGGGGTCTTTTTATCAGAGTTCAGATATGGGACGAATTACCTTGTGGCAGTATTTTGGGACTTCAATGGAAACAATGGCTTTGATTATCACTGTCGCCGCTCTGGGGGCTTTCGTCCTGGCCTGGGTAGCTGAAAAATGGGCGCCGTATGACAAATGATTGTGGACACATGACATTTTGTGCTAGTAGCATATATTAATAAAATCTTGAGGAGGTTTGATTTATGAAAAATGCGCTTCGGGTAGCGTTGGTCGTTCTTTCGCTTACTGCTTTCGCGTTCGCGACATCGGCCCTTGCCGATGAATTTTTCGTAGTCAAAGATGCGGGGAAGATGGCGGTGACGGACAAAAAACCTGCAGATGTTAAAAATGTGGTAAAGGGACCTTTTAAAACTAAGGCGGAAGCAGAAGCGGCCCTCAAGGCAGCTACCGCAACCACTAAACCAAAACCACCCACGACGGGTTGTTGATTACGCTTAGACAAAACATTTAATATGCGGCGCAGTTGACGAAAGCGCCGCATATTTTGTTTCGACAACCTTATAGGCGCCTAGTCGATCACTATGGCAGATTCCTTATCAGATGATACCAAGGGTAGACGATCATTCCTAAAACTATCGATTCTTCTAATCAGTGGACTCGTAGTAACGGTAACCTCTTTCGCTGTTTCACGTTTCGCTTTCTTCAACACAAAACAAAAAAAACATAGGTTCCTCAGACTGGAAGATTTTCAGGCCATTAATAACGGAGAACCCTGTTTTATTCCTCAGGCTGAAGTATGGGTCATCAAAGGCGAAAACCTTAGTAGTTCTGTGGCTCTTGATGATAGATGCACACACCTAGGGTGCAAACACAAGTGGAATCCGGAAAAGCAAATTTTCGAATGTCCATGCCACGGAAGCGAGTTTGATATCCGAGGGGCTGTGGTTCGCGGGCCGGCATCCAGGGCATTACCTCGCATGGTCCTTGCGGAGAGCAGTGATAAGATCCTGTTCATTCCGGAACAATCTGCCGATAAATGATCGATGATCTCATAGTTGGAGTTTGCCTCATGTTACCTATAGTAAACTTGCTTTCATGAATAAAGACTCATTGGCAGCGTTCATCGAGCACATTCACCCTCGCTTCGTTCCTGAGGCGTCATCACGCGTGAGTTTCACGTTTTGCTTGGGTGGCTTGGCTACACTAATGTTTCTGGTGGAAATATTCACTGGAGGCCTTCTGTTGCTATATTATTCGCCCTCCATTTCCAACGCTTACCATTCTGTCCAGCGAATAACCTATCAGACTCCGTTTGGATTTGTTTTCCGGAATCTCCATTACTGGGGCGGACAATTAATGGTTATTCTGGTTGTGTCACACATGGTTCGAGTCTTTTGGACAGGTTCATATATGTCACCCAGACGCATGAACTGGGTTATAGGAATGATTCTCTTGGCGCTGGTGTTCTTTCTGGATTTTACGGGTTATCTGTTGGTATGGGACGATCGCGCTCTCTGGGCATGGACGATTGCCCGACATTTGACTGAAAAAATTCCTCTCATAGGTGATGGTTTGGCATTGGCTTTTTTTGGGCCTTTAGAATTAGAAGACCTCTGTCTCATAAGACTTTACGCCTGGCACATCTTCATCCTACCCGTGCTGTTGATCTTGGTGATGTCTCTCCATTTCTGGAAAGTTCGTAAGGATGGGGGAATTTCCACTCCGCTTTGAAAAACAATTTATTGGGTCACTCCAGTGAACTTTCTTTTTTCGGGTTTACCGATACGAAGTCGATTAAGGCCTTAGTCATGTCTTTTAACTCGGTCTCAAGTTTGGTCATTAATTCTTCCGACTGACTCAAGTCTCTCAACTTTTCAAGCCTCGCTACCGCCTTAGTTGCGGAACTGGAGGAAAAGGTTGCAATGGAACCTCTCAATGAGTGACATGCAATACGGAATCCATACATATCCCCAATTGAAATTGCTGCGCGCATTTTCTGAATCGCTTCAGGATATTCCTTTAGAAACATGTCTGTAAGTTCTCTCAAGATGTCGTAATCACCACCTATCCTAGCCATTAATTCCGCTTGATCAATCTTGCTTTTGGGAAAGACCTCGTTCAATAGCTCTCCTGATTCATCTTCTAGGTTTTTTAGCACCTGTTCTATAACTCGGGAGAGTTCGTTTGGAGTTATGGGTTTTGAAATATAACCATCCATCCCCGAAGCGATGCACTTTTCCATGTCACCGACCATGGCATGAGCTGTCATGGCTATTATTGGCACGTGCCCCCCTGAATTGGCCTCTTTCCTACGAATTGCCCTAGTGGCGTCCAGGCCATCGATCTCCGGCATCTGCACATCCATCAGCACCAACTGGAAGTCCTGTATCCCAAGCATATTCAGGGCTTCCCTTCCGTTAGGGGCTACACAGACCGAATGTCCCATCTTTTCAAGTATTCTTACGGCTAGTTTCTGGTTCACGGTGTTATCTTCAGCCAATAATATATTTAGTCTTTTTCTGGCTTCACGAACAGAGTGGCGTGTTATGAGAGAGGGCCTTTGCTCTTCATCAGGATGACTTTTAGCCATCGTCATCAGAATAGCGTCGAGAAGATCAGATTGCTTGATTGGCTTCATCAGATACGCCGATATCCCTAATTCTTGACATTTGGCGGCATCTCCCCTTTGTCCGCCTGACGTAAGCATTACAATCTTTTCAATGTTGGTGTCCGGCGTACGGCTGATTTCCTCCGCAAGCTCAAATCCGTTCATGTCCGGCATCATGAAATCTAGTAGAGCAAGAGCATAAGGTCTTTGTTCATTGTTGGCCTGAAGTATTGCTTCTATCGCCATCTTACTGTCAGCCACGGTTGTGGGTGTCATACCCCACGACCGAAGAGTTTCTTCGAGGATTGTTCTATTGGTTGCGTTATCATCGACAACTATCACTCTCACAGATTTTAAGATTGATTTTTCGGTTGAAACAACCCTCCTTACCGGTTTGGTTGACAATCCAAAATGAGCGGTAAAATGGAAAACGCTACCTCTACCAAGCTCGCTCTCGACCCAGATCTTGCCATGCATCATTTCTACAAGTTGCGCCGCTATCGCGAGCCCAAGTCCTGTGCCTCCATATTCCCTTGTGGTGGATCCATCAACCTGTTCAAAAGCCCTAAATATTCGTTCAATCTTGTCCGAGGGAATTCCTATGCCGGTGTCACTGACCGTGAAATGGAGGTCTACTCCTCGGTCGCTTTCATGTTCCGGTTCAACGTTAACCACCACTTCACCTTTTTCGGTGAACTTTATCGAATTTCCCACGAGGTTTACTAAGATCTGGCGAAGTCTACCCGGGTCTCCGGTCAGATTGTCCTGTGTCTCCGGAGGCACGTGAAAAGCAAGTTCGAGTTTCTTACTGTGAGCCTGTCCGGCGAGTGTGCTCATAGTGTTACCCACACAGTCCCGTAGGCTAAAGTCGGTAGTTATTAACTCAAACTTGCCTGCTTCCATCTTGGAAAAATCCAGGATGTCATTGATCAATGAAAGTAGAGCGTCTGCGGAAATTTTTACCGCGTGGAGATATTCTTTCTGTTCGGCGTTCAGTTCAGTGCAAAGCATCAATTCGGTCATCCCTATGATGCCATTCATTGGGGTCCGTATTTCATGACTCATGTTGGCGAGGAACTGACTTTTAGCTTCACTCGCCGCTTCAGCGGCCATTCGGGCTTCAACCTGTTCAGTCATGTCCAGAACATTTAGTATGATTCCCTGAAATACATGGTTAATGAAAAAGGGTTGAACCCGGAGGCAAACGTGCAGACCGAACATTTCACGATTGACTGCTATGGCTTCTGTCCGGATTCCATGCGAATATTCCGTAAAAAGCTTTTTCACCCGCTCCGTGGCTGCATTGTGAGGATGAAACGACCACATACTTTCCCCGATGAGTTGGTTACTGGTTGAACCTATTTTTTTCAGAAACCAGCTATTCACTTCTGTAATTATCCCCGATGCGTCCGCCACCACTATCCCTTCCTCCATACCTTCGATCATGGATCTTAGTTTCTCGGCTTCGGCGGCTGCAGATTCCAGGGCTTCAATCAAATCCGTAACATTGACAAAAGATTCCAAACCTCCTTTGATAGTCCCGTCTTTGTCCTTAAGGATGTTGGCGTTTTTTAAGACGGTGAGAATTCTATTGTCTTTGGTTCGAATCTTGCTCCTCTTCCTAAAGATTCTATCTTTGCGGTCAGGATCAAATAATCCACAACTAGTCGTGCAGGGTTCATCGCAAACCACCAGGCAATCGCATCCTAAAATCGATTCTCTGGAATAACCGGTTATATTGCAAAATTCATCATTTACGCTTTGAATCTTTCTATCATTGTCAACCTTAAATATTGCGGTGGCCGCCGTACTCAGAAGCTGTTCTTGCAGTTGCAGCGAATCCTGAAGTTCTCGGTCTGTTTTCTTCCAGTCACTAACATCGTGAAGAATGCCTTGGTATCCTATGTTTTTACCGTTTGAGTCTTTGAAAACGCTTATCGCATTGACAGTGTCGATTGGTCTGCCATCTTTGGAGAGAAGTTTTATTTCAAAATCTCTTACCATTCCATTGCATTGAAGCTCTTTTCTTATTCTACGGCCGTCTTCTTGATCAAAAAAGAAATCTTGAATTTTAGTTTTGTCCAGCGCGTCTCCGTCCGCATATCCGAGAAGCCTGAGAAGAGATTGGTTATATTCGAGAATGTTTCCTTGCAAGTCTGTTATGATCACTGCGTCCAAAGAATTTTCGAACAAGAGTCGAAATCTTTTTTCACCTTCTTCAAGCTTTGACGCCATTATTCTCAGTTGGTAGGTTTCACCGGAAGATAGGCCTCCAAAAGTCGAAGTTGTCTTTTCAAGCTCGGAAACTCTTCGCTGAAGAGCTTCCAGTTCAGCGATAAGTTTTTCCTTGGTTTTTTCGTGATTCTGCAAAAGGACACCTCCGACAGAGGCAAAAAATGAAGAAAGATAACAGAATAAGGATATGAATCAGGTAGTTTCTGAATTCTAAACGAGTATTTAACAACAATCAAGGACAGATGCCCATTACACTCGAACAGTTTACAGAAAAATGGTCTGCGAGTTACTGAGTAGCTCGATCATTTTTTATTAGGCATTGGATACGAGTTGCTTTTCGAGTTGTTGACCCTATCTTCTTTAGGAGATTGTTACTACGAAAAACTCTTTTTGTTTAACACTTGTTTCGAACAGATTCATTAAAATTCCCGGCAAAATGTCTGAAAAGTTCTTGCCCGTTTTGCCAGCCAGGAGAAAAACTAATGCCAGATGCCTCCGGTTCTCGTTATAATGAGGAACTCTCAACGTCAAATCCAAATAGAGAGCGCACACCGAATCTTTTGATAAAAGAGAAGAGTCCCTATCTTCTTCAACACGCTTTTAATCCAGTTCATTGGCGCCCATGGGGAGAGGAAGCTTTCGAAACAGCCAAGAGGCAGGACAAGCCTATCTTCCTTTCGGTGGGTTATTCGACCTGTCACTGGTGTCATGTGATGGAAAAGGAATCTTTTGAAGATGTCGAAGTCGCTGAAATCATGAACAGGGTGTTTGTTTCCATCAAGGTCGATAGGGAAGAGCGCCCGGATATTGACCACATATACATGACTGCGTGTCAGATGATTACGGGCGGAGGAGGATGGCCTTTGACCATCTTGATGACTCACGACAAGCTGCCTTTTTTCGCAGGTTCCTATTTCCCAAAGCACACTCAGCATGGCAGAATAGGATTGATTGACCTCTCTGAGAAAATAGAATTTATCTGGCGCAATGATCGTCCGAAAATCAAGGAAACTACCGCCAATATTTTTTTCGCGTTGTCCCAAGGCAATGAAGTTTCCAACGGCGGAATTCTTGACTCGACTATATTAAAAACTTGTTATCAACAACTATCTCAAAGATTTGACCATAACCACGGGGGGTTCAGTGACGCTCCAAAATTCCCTACTCCCCATACCCTCCTCTTCCTTCTGAGATATTGGAAAAGATCTGGGGAGGAACGGGCCCTTCAAATGGTCAGGAAAACCCTTGATGAGATGAAGCTAGGGGGAATCTACGACCATGTTGGATTTGGGTTTCACCGTTATTCAACAGACGCTCGCTGGCTAGTTCCCCATTTCGAAAAGATGCTTTATGACCAAGCCATGCTTGCCATTGCTTATACTGAAGCTTATCAGGCTACTGGCAATCCAGACTACATGAGAACAACCGAAGAGATATTTGAGTATGTTCTCCGAGACTTAACATCCCCAAACGGAGCTTTTTATTCAGCCGAAGACGCAGACAGTGAAGGAGTTGAGGGAAAATTCTATTTGTGGACTCTGGATGAGATTAGAAAGTCATTAAAAAATGATGAGGCGGAATTCGTTGAAAAGGCTTTTAATGTATATCCAATGGGTAACTTCAAGGAAGAATCCACACAATCGCTCACAGGAGCCAACATACTCCACTTAAATCAACCTCTGTCTAATCTTGCGGATCAGTATGCGGTTTCTTCCCAACGAATTGAGGATGTCTGGGACGCGTCCAGAAGAAAGCTCTTAAAGATCCGAGAAGATCGTGTGCGTTCTCACCTGGATGACAAAATCCTGACTGACTGGAATGGGCTTATGATAGCCGCATTGGCCAAGGCTTCGTTGGTTTTTAACAATCCTGTGTATTGTCAAGCAGCTGAAAAGGCGGCTGATTTTATTCTTTCCAGTATGCGCGACGAAACAGGAAAACTACTTCACCGGAGCCGTCTCGGGGAATCCGGGTTATCCGCCCATATAGACGATTATTCTTTCTTTATATGGGGACTCCTGGAACTTTATGAGGCTTCTTTCGATCCCAAGTATCTGAAAATAGCCTTGGAATTGAATTCAGACTTTCTAAAAAGGTTTTGGGACGACGCAACCGGTGGGTTCTTTTTTACAGCTAGTGATGGAGAAAAACTTTTGGTGCGTCCGAAAGAAGTCTATGATGGAGCTACTCCTTCAGGAAATTCAGTCGCGGCCATGAACCTTCTTAAGCTCGCAAGATTCACGGGTTCCTCTGAACTCGAGTCAATGGCTTCCAATATGGCCCAAACATTCTCCGCAACTGTTAATAAATTCCCTTCAGCCTATACGCAGTTCCTACTTTTTGTTGATTTTCTGCTGGGACCGGCTTTTGAAATAGCACTCGTAGGTCGTCGTGGGTCAAATGACATTAAGAATATTACGGCGAGTCTTAACAAGATCTATTCGCCTAATAAGGTATTGATATTTAAGGATTGTAATTCTGAAATCAAAGAAATATTGGATATTGCGCCATATATGGAAAATTTAGAAATGATTAATGATAAGGCTACCATATATGTTTGTCGTAATTACTCCTGCCATTCTCCAACAAATGATCCGGAAAGGATGTTGTCTCTTCTAGTTGAAAATTGATTGAGAAATGAGTTTCTAATCGGTTATCATTCAATAATACTACTTTCGATCGCAAGGAATGGTGACATGAGCTTGTCAGGGGATTCTTTAGACCAGTTATGCGTCAATACTATCAGGACCTTATCGATAGACATGGTTCAACAGGCAAATTCGGGCCATCCAGGACTGCCTTTGGGCGCCGCTGCAATGGCGTATGTAATCTGGACCCGCTTTTTGAAATTTAGCCCATCCAATCCGGCTTGGCCTAATAGAGACCGTTTCGTACTCTCTGCCGGTCACGGATCTGCTTTGCAATACGCCCTGTTGCATCTGACAGGCTACGATCTTTCACTTGATGAGATCAAGAACTTCCGCCAATGGAAGAGTAAAACCCCTGGACATCCTGAATATAGTTTGACACCGGGCGTGGAAGCCACCACCGGCCCTCTTGGCCAAGGTTTTGCCATGGGAATAGGGATGGCGATAGCCGAACGATTTCTGGCGTCAGATTTTAACAGGTCTGAACTCCCTCTGGTAGATCATTATGTTTACGCTATCGTATCCGACGGAGACCTCATGGAGGGAGTAGCGTCAGAAGCGGCTTCATTGGCAGGCCATCTGAGGCTTGGGAAAGTTGTCTACCTGTACGACGACAACGCTATTTCAATTGAGGGCAGCACATCTCTAGCTTTCTCAGAGAATGTCGGAGCCAGGTTTCAGGCTTACGGTTGGCATGTCATGCGAATTTCAGACGGTAATAACTTGGACGCTATTCAAGCTGCCATTCAGGAGGCCCGTGAGCAAACTGATCGTCCCTCTCTGATTATGGTCAAAACCCACATTGGGTACGGAAGTCCCAAACAGGATAGCGCTTCCGCTCATGGGGAACCTCTAGGGGAAGAGGCGCTCCGAACCACCAAGGAAAATCTCGGATGGCCTTCTGAACAAAGATTTTATATTCCCCCGGAAGTCCTGGACCATTTCAATGCTTGCACAGTCAGAGGAAATACAGCCGAGGAAAATTGGAAGAGACTCGCCATAGACTATGAATTAAAGTTTCCTGAGAACGCTAAAAGATTTTTCAGCCAAATTCGAGGCGAACTTCCGCAGGATTGGGATTCTGAAATCCCGTTATTCAAACCTGAAGACAAACCCGAAGCAACCAGGGTCTCCTCCGGAAAGGTTCTTAACGCTATAGCAAAGAAAGTTCCCAACATTTTGGGTGGTTCGGCGGATCTGGCCCCATCAACCAAGACAATGATCTCGGGCGAATCAGCTCAAGGCCCTGACAATTCTTCCGGTCGAAATATTCACTTTGGAGTCAGGGAATTCGCAATGGGCGCAATTGTTAACGGAATGGCGCTACACGGTGGAGTTATACCGTATGCCGCCACTTTCTTCATTTTCAGCGACTATCTCAAGCCCGCCATCAGGCTCTCTGCATTGATGGATGTTCATTCCATATTTGTTTTCACCCATGACAGCGTTGCTGTGGGTGAAGATGGTCCGACACATCAGCCGATAGAGCAATTGGCCGCTCTAAGGGCAATTCCCAATTTGATTTCGATTAGGCCCGCCGACGCTAATGAGACGGCGGTGGCCTGGCGCGTGGCAATGAAATGCAAGGGCCCGGTGGCGTTAATTCTTACACGACAGAATCTTCCCATCCTGGACAGGATTAAACTGGCTCCAGCCGAACTCCTGGAGAAAGGCGCTTATGTGCTGTCAGATCTCGGCCAGGATAAACCTCAGATAATTATAATTGCTTCCGGATCAGAGACACACCTCGCACTGACAACCCAAAACGGACTTTTGAGCAAACATGGCATTTCTTCCCGAGTCGTTTCCATGCCAAGTTGGGACTTGTTTCAAAAACAATCCCAGGAATATAAAGACAAGGTTTTGCCGCCTTCAATCGAGAAAAGGCTCGCCATAGAGGCGGGGTCTTCTCTCGGATGGGAAAGATGGGTTGGAACCAGTGGAAAGATTGTTTCAATAGACAAATTTGGAGCTTCAGCGCCCGGTTCACAGGTCTTGTCTCTGTATGGCTTCAATGAAGACAACTTAATGGGAAGGGCGCTTGAATTGTTAGGCAAATAGAAGCTTCATCATTCAACAAAAACTGTAAAACTTTTGAGGTGTCTCCGAAGATTTGATCGTAGATCAACCAGAGTTTTCACCACAAATTAGCATCAGACTAATATCATTGACAATTTTGTCCACCCAATGGGACGGATAGGTAGCGCTTAGATAGATTATGTCGTAGTGCCGGAGTCCCCATTTCCAGACCATCGCATCGGCTTTGCATTCCACCAGTTCTCGGAATCTTGCTCTTTCTCCCCTATTAGTGGGCCATTCACATTCGGGAGGAAGCATTGCCACCACATGTCCCAGTTCACGCAGAAAAGATCCTAGAAAGCGGTCTTCATCCCAGTCTTGAGCTTCATTACAAACTGTGAGGGTATAAATAAGCTGTCCCGAGCAATTCTCGGACCTGGTTTTCATTCCAAACGGCAGAATCGGGTCCGGTATAAGCCTGATTCTTAGATTTCTTGTTCCCGTGAGGAAAAGATCCAGGATTTCTCCAGGGAGGCTTTCAAAAGCCTTGACGATCCTTAAACTTGTGGTTTTTCCCCTATTACTGTCGGATGTTATAGCTCCGAAGTCTAATCGTGAATTCAAGAATTCTGAAATACGTTCTCTGTTTTCCGCCACAATTTCCTCTCTCAAATGACAAACCCTGTTTTCACCAAAGGTTGGTAAACAGTCTCGTACTGGGTTGAATAACCCCACTCGAAACACGGCTCGCGGAATTTCCCTCCCATTGTTGAAGCAACTCCTGGAATTCCTTGTTGGATGAATCCATTGCGATGGCTTTGCGTAATGCGAAGATTGCAGCGGCGTCTTCATTAATAGCTTTAAGCACTTCGGCAAGGTTCCTGGTCAACTCCGGAGTGGTAGCGTCACCAAAAGACACTGCCTTCTCGGCAAATCTCTTAGCCAGAACCGGGTTACGCACTTTCGCATCCTTGGCAGTGGCCATTAACAATCCTAAGGCCGAGTAACCCGGAGCGAATCGTTTGTCCAGTTCAACAGATTTTTCGAAATCCTTCTTTGCGAGTTCGTATTCCCCAAGCTTTGAATAGGCCGTTCCCCTGTCCTTGTAAAGAACAGGCGAATCAGGATTCATTTCAATAA
>JAZDKD010000625.1:0-3577 GCA_043803345.1 Pseudomonadota bacterium | reverse complement strand
CAGTCCGAGATCCACAAGTTTTAGAGCGTTTAAAACTAAAATGTTAGATTTTAAAGAAGCGCTTACTGTTAGGTCAGGAAATGGCTTCCTCTCTGACTTGGGCTTTTCCGCCACATTTTTTTTTGCCTGACGAAGGATGTTTTGTGATTGAGTTCCATAGTACTCAAAAGGACTATTCTCAGCCAAACTCTTGAACAATGGTTCAGCCTGTTCGAAATCTCCAGCCATCATCATAGACCTGGCCTGCCAATACTTCGATGCGGCTAATATCTGAGGATCGCGTGAAATCTGTCGCAATTCCCTGAAAATCTCCGCAGACTCCTTGTAATTCCTCGATCGATATTTAATCCAGGCCAATCTCCATTTCACTTTAGCCTTTGTGGATGAGTCAATTGAATCCGAGAGAAGTTTATTGAAATACAACTCGGCTCTATTCAGTCTACCTTTCTCGTAATTGAACGTCGCCAGATTTGCCAGCACTCGCTTCTGGTATTTAGTCGTTCCCCCTTCGAGAATTTTCGAACAGCATGATTCAAACTCTGCGTCCTTATCGATTCTCCAGTAGACCAGACTCAAAATATATTGCGCTTCGAGCCTCAAATCTTGTGGATGCTGTCCGGACAGAAATTCTTTAATAGCCTTTATGGCGGGTTCATTTTGGCGGTCCTTATAAAGGCAACGGGCAAACTTGACTTTCAATGAAGAATCCTGGGGTTTTTGCTTCATGAGGCTATGATAGATTTCAGCGGCCATATCGTAACGCCCTGCTGAACTGAGCCTGGAAGCTCTATTGAGTAGTTCTTCTTCTGTGAATTCCGGTTTTTTGATCTTACGGTTAAAAGCCATACGGGCGATTTTGTCCCTTGCCTTCAGTCCCTCCGGGCCCGCTGGATAACTGATATATAGTTTCTTGTAATAGGTGAAGCCTTTTTCGAAAGACCCCTGGCTCGATTCAATGTCTCCCAGTTGGAGGAGCAAAGTCTGTTTCCGACTTTCAGAGGCCTTAGGAAGGGCTGACAGCAAAAGCCGGGAGGCTTCCGGTTTACCCTGCCTGTATACGTAATCGATCAGTTCTTCTGAGGCCGCCTCTCTATATGGGCTTGCGGGAAACAACTTCAGATACTCTCTAACTAGCGATTCACTCTTTGAAAACTGGCCTTTCTGAGCAAATCCCCTTGCCAGTAACAAATACGCCACTGGACCGTAAACATTTTCACCCAGGATAGGTTTCCAGAACTTCTCAGCTTCGACCACATTCGATTTTTCCAGGGCTTGCTTTCCGGAGAGAAAAGATGATCGGGCTTTGGCTTCTGATTTTTCCTTTGCGCTGTTTGGACAAGCCGATTCCGGTCCACAAAGTTGCATAATAGTCAAGATCAAAACGAAAAAGACAGTATGACAAAGAGTCAGAAACTGGCTCTTTACGAACCTGATAGGCTCGCAAATCATACTATCCTTGTTTTTCGTTATCATTTTGAACGCATCCCTCAAGATGTCGAATGAAACCCATTACAAAATTTAAAATCCCGCAAGGAATCGGTTGGTACGGGTAAATCATTAAAAGGGATTATAGATGCCCTGATTTCTAACATTGTATCATCCTTATGCTTTTCTAGCAATCGATTTTGAATTTTTAGAGGGAGTGCGCGTTATCCCCGTTAATTCCAGTATAATGTCCACTATATTCATATTTATCCCTTTTAATTCACTTATCAAGTGATCAAAACATTTTTTCTGATCGTGAGTCAAACCTCAGAACAAACCTCAGAACAATTTTGACAAATGGATCAATTCAACCTACAATTTTGTAGGATTGCTTTCTATTTTTGCATTTGGAAGTGTCATAATGACTAGTCAGCAAGGGCGGACCGCTATAAAACGTGAACTTCAGGAACTTTCTATCTTGTTCGAAATTAGCCAGATACTTGATCGTAGCCTCGACCTTGTGGACGTTGTAGGGCCTGCGCTCCAAGCCATAGCTCGCCAAATGGGGATGCTCAGGGGAACCATAACACTTCTGAACAGGCAATCCGGAGAGATCATGATTGAAGCCGCTCATGGGCTTTCCGAGACTCAGAAGGAACGTGGCAGGTACAGGCCGGGGGAAGGAATCACCGGACAAGTGGTTAAGTCAGGCAAGCCCGTTATAGTACCTCACATTTCCGACGAGCCTATGTTTCTGGACAAAACTGGAGCGAGAAAACGATTCAGGAAAAGTGACATTTCTTTCATTTGCGTGCCAATTAAAATTGGAAATGAAGTTATTGGCGCGTTAAGCGCTGATCGTCTCTTTGAAGAGGGCGTTTCTTTCAAAGAAGACGTGCGTTTGTTGTCAATCATAGCATCTATGATCGCGCAGGCGGTTCGGTTGAGACAAGAGGCTCAGGAAGAGAAACAGCGCCTAATTGAAGAAAACGCCAGATTACAAAGCGCGTTAAAGGAACGGTTTCGGCCTTCAAATATAGTTGGTAATTCTAAAGCCATGCGCGCTGTTTATGATCTCATTTCCCAGGTGTCTCCCAGTGAGGCCACCGTTCTGGTGAGAGGTGAAAGTGGCACAGGCAAAGAATTGGTAGCTCACGCTATTCATTACAACAGCCCCAGATCGGATAAGCCTTTCGTAAAAGTCAATTGTGGGGCGTTACCAGAAAGCGTTGTGGAGAGTGAACTTTTCGGACATGAGCGTGGAGCCTTCACTGGGGCCATAACTACTAGAAAGGGCCGCTTCGAGCTGGCGCACAGTGGTACAATCTTTCTGGATGAAATCGGCGACTTGTCCCCCACCACTCAGATTAAACTGCTCCGAGTGCTCCAGGAAAGGGAATTCGAACGGGTTGGAGGATCAACAACTCTGAAAACCGATGTTCGAATCATTACCGCCACAAATAGAGACCTGGAACTTCTGATCAGTCAGGGACTATTTCGGCATGATCTGTATTACAGACTTAACGTATTTCCCATACACATACCTCCTTTAAGGGAGAGAAAAACCGACATTCCTCTACTGGCAGACTATTTCATAGACAAATACAGTCGAGCTAATGACAAGCCGGTCCTTAGGATTTCAACACCCGCCATTGACATGCTTATGAGCTATCACTGGCCCGGTAATGTCAGGGAGCTTGAGAATTGTATTGAAAGAGCAGTGTTGTTGAGTTCCGATCAGGTCATCCACTCACATAACCTTCCTCCCACGCTTCAGACAGCAGAGGCTAGTGGGACCCGGCATTCGGGAACACTTGACGCCACGCTGGACACAATCGAGCGCGATTTGATTGTAGACGCCTTAAAAGAGGCTCGTGGCAACAAGGCAAAAGCGGCTCGAACTCTGGGGCTAACGGAGCGGATCATGGGTTTGAGAGTCAGGAAGCACGGAATAGACGCCAGGGGTTTCATACGTTAATGTAACGTAGTTGTATGTTTTGCCTACATTTTAGTAGCTTGGTCCGCATCATCTAGGGACTTTCCAGAATTGCCTCCAGAATTTTAGTCTCGTCATTTTAGGGTGTTATCCTCCCATCATACCTACCTTGGTGGTTTTGGCGCCACGCTTGCTCTACCTACATTAAAACACGAG
>JAZDKD010000624.1:0-2170 GCA_043803345.1 Pseudomonadota bacterium | reverse complement strand
ATGACTCAAGGCAAAGCTCAATGGGGCAGTGCGACGCACTTTGTTGAAAAACTTGACAGAGAGCTGCGTGGATTATTTCAAGGCGACACTGCCGAGATAACACTTCCAAGTGGGTCCATTAAGATTCATTACGATCTTGAGACTTACCACGCGGACATACAAGACGGAGAAGGAAAAAGTTTGGGCTGTTCAAAGGGAATTGATGTCCCGTCCCTTGTCACCCAGATGATATTGGATGGGTATATTGCCCCATCCCAGGACAAGGACAACTCGGAACACATCAAAGACCTCAAAATGGAAATGGAGTTCATTGAGGATGATGTTACTGGAAAATCGATTAAGGAGACAAACATGAAAAAATCAATTAAAATCAACTCGTTGCAACTCAAGCATGCTCTGAACAATTATTATTTACAGTGCGATGATTCCGTTTCGACGACAGAACTTCAGAACAATGCCGCCCAGATTTATGGTAACAAACACGATCTCGGATGTATTGTTGGAATTTACAACAATAACGACACGACACATACCTACATTTACGGTAATTATGGGATCTCTGTGGATGGAGAAAGCAAACACAAATACATTGGAAAGATTTTCACAAAAGAGGGTGCTGTTCTCGATGGTGATGTCGAGATCCAAGATGAGTCTGATAATTTGGCGTTTGTTCGGTCCTGTGGGATCTTCAATGTTTCAAACCTGAATAAGTCTGTTTCGTTGGATGTGCCCGCTCCCAAAAAAGATGTGCCTGCAAGTCCAGACTTCCTCAAGGAGACAAACATACGTGATGTGCTTGAACCGTACAAGCTAGACACGCTTGGAGCTCAATACAATCAATTTAACCGCAAACAGGATGAAATTCTGAAATGGTAGAAGAAGCAAAATATTCCCGGGTAAACCCCTATCTCAAAAAGGTCTGGATTTCAGCGGTGGATCCTGCCCAATTCAACGCTCTTATCAGGGAGTATGGGTGTCGTGTAATTTATGAACACTCGACACTGTGTCCCTGTTATTATGGCAGGATAGAGTCCGGCCAGAAGAATATTGTTGGGTGTAAGAAGTGCGAGAACGGGTACAAAGCTTTCGACCAAACAGAAATCTCGGTCTTCATTCACAACACGGATCTGGAAAAACAGTTCCAGCAGGTTGGCGTCATGGATATTGGAAGTGCCAAAATGTACTGCCCATCACAAACCGAAGATGGCAAGGATTTCATTATCGGCTACTTCGACCGAATGACAGTCTTGGACTACATGGAACCCTACACAGAATTGGTTCAGCGCGGCAAGGGCGATGTTGACTACCTGAGTTTTAAGGCTCTTGAGATTAAATATTTGGCTACGGAAAAACACGTTTACAATATTGGTCAAGATTTCGAGATAAACGTAGACGGAAACATAAAATGGATTGGAATCGATCAGCCCACCTACAACCAAGAGAGAGATCTTGGCGAGGCATACACAATTTATTACATGAGGAACCCTGTTTATCGAGTGGTTCAGGTGTATCAGGAAAACAGGTTTGCCCTCAGTAAGGTGATCGGTCAGTTTAAATACCCAGAAAGACTTATACAGGAATGCCTGATTAAGAAAGATTTCTTGATAACCAAGACGGATGTCAGGGAAAACAACGTAGGAGTCCAGCTGGGTTAAAATATGAAACTAGACCGCCACGACCAGACAACCTTTATTTCTTCGGGATCAGAACCAAAGGATTACTTTTGCCAAGGGTGTCGTTACTGGATCAATGGAATCGGCAACTGGGGAAATTGTTGTGTTGTAAAGCCAGAGGATGGCGAAATGCCGGGCTGCCACATCCACAAGCACTCTTCTTGTAAGTTCTGGAAGTGGGCCACTGAAACATTCGCTCTGGAATCTGACATTTTAGAAAATAGGGCAACAAAAGATGAGGCGCTATATGGCGCCATGTTTAAAAAACCAGCCTGTCCGTCTGGGTTTTCATGCACGACATGCTCAAGACTTGTAAACGATGTCGCGTGTGAACTCTTTGAGGGAGAGATCACAATTGGTAGTTGTTGCGACCAATGGAGGCCAAACACCTATGCAGTCAAAGAAATCTCAGAATACGCAGACCAAACTAATCCCACGAGTGAAGACGAAGCTCAAAAACTGGCTTCAGTCTACGGAGAGGAAATTGGCTCTGAAAT
>JAZDKD010000623.1:0-3141 GCA_043803345.1 Pseudomonadota bacterium | reverse complement strand
AACATGGGTTCGGGAAGCTTCTGTCCCTGATTCAATCCACTTGGCAGACGTATTCCGCATATGGAACCGGTTGCTTTGTATTCTGACCACCCGCTCCCTATAATATAGCCTCTAGCTATACATTCCACGGGAAAAACATCGGCTTTCCTGACCAGCATGCTCCTGTCTTTGAGCTGATCTGAATATTGCAAAAGTTCGGCAGGGTATTCTTCAACATTAGCGCTTATCAAATGATTGGGGGCGATGTTTCTAGTCTTATTCATCCAGAAAATGCTCAACTGATTCAGAACCAACCCCTTTTTTGGTATCGGGTCAGGCAAGACCACATCAAAGGCCGACAAACGATCTGTGGAAATGACTAGCAATTTGTTATCTAATCCGTAAATGTCTCTTACTTTGCCTCTACCTAGGAGAGGAAGCTTTCCCATATTGGTTTCCGAAATGGTGACTAGACTCATGAATGTTTTCTCCAGCTATAGTGATGAGGCCCAACCAAATTGACTATTTTGAAAGCGGATGTAAATTATCATTGGAGGTAGGATGATGCAATCAAGTTTAATTGAAAAACCCATTTCAAAAAAAAATCCATGTAAAGATTGTAACATGTGTCAAAGATGTTCGGATTCGCGTTGCAAGGTCTGTGTTACCTCAAAATGCAACCGCAAGAAAACAAGACTGTCAATTTTGGAACAAATAGAATTATACAACACACTGAATCCTAAACTTGCTCCAAGGTCATAATAAAATGAGAATGTTAGGGCTATTTATGCCAAGGCGCAACCTTAAGACCCTTTAACGAGAAAACCATAATTGCAACAAGAGGTTAGGTGTTTCAAGGTCTTTGAAAACGTGACGGAGGCCATTGATATAAGGCCCCGAGATAGATGCATAGCAATCATCGGGGCTGGGGGTAAGACGTCGTTAATGTACGCAATGAGCAAGGCTCTTGTTAAAATAGGTCGAACCGTCATTTGCACAACCACTACGAAAATCTTTCCACCGAGTTTTCATCAATCACCCAAAGTAATTTTTCTAGGTGACGAATTGCCCCAATTTACAGACGTGAGGCCGGAAATATCGGTTTGCAGACATCTAACAATTGGGAGCAGAATCGACCCTTATTCCGGAAAAGTCTTGGGCGTTTCAGCCGACCAAATACATTTTCTAACAGAAATGGCGGACCATGTGATAATAGAGGCCGACGGAGCTTCAGGACGACCTATAAAAGCTCCAGCGGCATATGAACCTGTGATCCCCGCAAGCGCTTCCCTCGTGATTCCTGTCATTGGTCTGGATGCGCTTTTTATGCCAGCAAACTCCCCAAATGTATTTCGTTTGGAGAATTTTCTGATAGTTACAAAGTCATTTCCGGAAACAATAATAACTCCCCACGAAATAGGGCTTCTTTCCAAACATCCTGAAGGCCTTCTAAGAAATGTTCCTGGTTCGTCAACGGTTAGCGTCTTTCTGAACAAAATTGACAAAACTCAAGATCCCAAATTTGTTTTTGAAACGGCAACACACATTCTTCAGAATAATGGGGAACGGATAAGATCAGTCGTAGCAGGGACCTTGTCATTGCATGGAAGGTTATTCACTAGATTTGAGATGCTCTAGATATCTCAGGAAACCGAAACCCCAAGCGAGGTTTCGTCAAGCAAACCATCCGTCTTGGATTCAATGAAGGGATTTAGGACATCGGACGATTCATCAACAACCACTGATAGAGGAAGAGGAATCTTGATATCTTTGTAAAGTTTCTTTTTCTGGACAGTTTCAAATGTTTCAGTTCTTATTAAAACACTTCCTTCAGGACTAATAGCTTCCAAATAACATTCCGAATTCATGGGCACATTAGTCAAGCGAAAGTTACCGGCATCATCTATTTGTGACGTTCCGGTAAAATTATCGCTTCGGCAAACACATTTGATTACGAGGTTTTTGGAAGACGCCATGTCCGATTCCAAAATTGCTCGACCGTGAACTAAACATCCTTCAGACACTAGGGTAATCTCTTGACTGTCGACCGTGCCTGATTCTACCGGAACAAGGTGAGGCGACGTTGAAATTACATATCCACGTTTGTACGCGTTCAATAAATATGCGCCGGACTCATTGGCAATAACTTTGAAAGCTCCAGTTTCAGTATTGCTGCGGCAAGATTGACCGATTTTATTCCCTTTTAGATCCGATAAATAGACAACGGCCGAACCTACAGGAAACCCATCGGTCGATTTTACAAACCCTTTGACTACAAGTCTTTCTTTTTCTCGTCGTTCGATTTCCTCCAAAGAGGGCCTGTCAACCGCCGAAACAAAACGGAAATCCTTTATCGTGGTTGAGTTAATTTGATCAACATCCCCATCCAGAATCTGGGACAAACTGCCTTCCTCCGACAAGCCAAATTTCGGTAGAGCATGGTTGGTTCCGTCCAACGGCGTAGGAGGCAATGGGGCCACATCATTTTCTTTGCTTATATTCCTAACTGCCACTATGCCGTCATCAAGGGCTTGAACGGATTTAGCCTGAGTAGTAGATGATAATTGAGCTCCTTTATGATGAGAAGTTTTGTGGAGAGGGCCATTCAATCGAACTTTTGTTCCCTTGGGCTCAGACGTTTTACCTAGAAGCGGTATGCGCCAATTTTGGTTTCGAATCAGCCCAAATTGCAAAAATAAGTTCGCAACCGCCAGACAAAGGACCACAAACATGATCAAATAGGCGAAAAACGGAAGGTGGGTCAACGCATGAAACAGTCCCGACTTTTCTTCGCCAGGCATTGGGGCAACAGTCATTAAGGCTAGACAACGATACAAGACTACAAACAACAAGGCTGCCACAAACGTAGCCAGAATTATACTGTATGGGCGGCTAATGACAGGCCTAAAAATGTTTGAAAATGAATTCCAAGACCAGAGATATCTGGAATTGTACGGACGCTCCAGTGACAACGGACCAACTCTCCTAACTTCCAGTTCGCCCTTTTACCAGAAGTGCCGGGGCGTTTAACCAATACTTTGTGAGCGTCCTCTATCACCTGATTGGGATAAAGTAAACCAAAAAATTCAAAAAGTTGTAACCATTCAGTCTCGCGCGGCTGAGACCGAGGGTAACCATTGTTCTTTAAAATGAGCCATTCAT
>JAZDKD010000622.1:0-2303 GCA_043803345.1 Pseudomonadota bacterium | reverse complement strand
CCAAAAAAATGATTAATTTTAACTTGCCTTTGATCGCAGTATCTGGCCAGCGAAACCTTGGTCATGGACCCAATTAGCGTGGCCCCTGACCTTGCGCCCCACTCAAAATGAGGACCATCTCCCCCGCTGTCCCCAATGACCACGGCTTTCCCCGATGGAATGCCAAAATTGCGCATAGCCTCCATGGTATTCCTGGGTTTGTCATCGATCTCAAAAACTTTAAACTGGTAACGCGGGTCGTTTGGTGACCTGGAATAGCTTATCAGTGGATTTGAGGCGATGACAGGAACATGCGGTAACATTTTTTTAATAAGGGCTCTCTCGAAAAAACCCTGCATACCTGTTGTATTGATCATGAAAAGTATTTTTCGATCTGAGGCCCATTTGATGAGATCCGCCACCCCATAATAGATTGAAAAGGACTTGTCCAGAAAGTCATCCATCTGGCGCTCGGTCAGTGGTTCCGGAAGAAGCTTCATGATATCGGATGACGCTTGCCTCAATGTAATTTCATTGCTAGTGTATTTATTGAAAGTGTTGATTAGCTCTGGTTCCAGATCCGGGTGAGCAAACGATATTGGGTCAAAAGGACCAGAAGGAGCGAGACATTGGTTCCAGTCTGACGAAATAATACCTCTGTATTTCAATGACGCCTCCTATGCCGGAGAAAAAACTTAGGCTTCTATTTTATCTTCCATTATCGACTTTTTTGCAAATGGAGGACAACCTTCACAAAGAAAAAACTAATAGTGTGATTGACTATGACGTAATTCCATATATGCTGTTACAATATTTGTGGTCCCGTATGTCTAACCAGACTTATTTGTCATTGTCTCGTCATGATTGGTGGAGAACTGATCAATGAGAAGTTATCTTAAAGACAAGGATTCGATTGATTTGGAAGTAATTCAAGGTTTCGTCGATAAGATCGCAAGTTCTGGAGAAGGAATTGGGTCTATCGACTGGAACGATGATGAAGCGTGTCGAGAATTGATCGAATATTTGACAGACAAAAAAAAGTTGATTGAGGACCTCAAAACCGAATGCCGGACTTTGAAAACAGCTTTCACCGAAACAATCTTTAGACTCGTGATAGCGGCTGAATTCAAGGACAATAGTTCATCTGATCATGTTGAACGAGTTGGCAAATTTAGTTCCTTGATGGCTCGTAAGTTGGGTTTTTCAGACCGAGATTGCTCAAACATTTTCTTCGCAGCGGCTATGCATGACATCGGGAAGATAGGAATTTCAGAATGTGTTCTTTATAAGCCGGGGAAACTGAGCGCCCCAGAATATGAAATAATGAAGTCTCATACTGAAATTGGCGCTGACATACTTGCCGGAGCAAAATCAGAAGTGCTTCAACTTGCCGGACAGATTGCTCTTAGTCATCATGAGCGCTGGGACGGACTCGGGTATCCAGGGGGATTGTCAGGAGAAGAAATTCCTCTTGTAGCAAGAATAGTGGCGTTGGCGGACACATTTGACGCCCTACTTTCGCGGCGACGATACAAAGACGCATATCCAATTAACGTTGCTGTGGAAGTGCTCAAGACCGAAAGTGGAAAACATCTGGACCCTAATTTGGTTTCAATGTTCCTCAACGATCTGGATGAAACAATTCAGTCGGTTTATAGCGGCTATATGGCGCCCGTTAATCAGTATGACCTCAGCCAGAGAGACCAAATCGTTGACCCTGGAGGAGACTTTTTTTGATTGACTGGGTGATTTTTACTTCAGGGGAATACGTATCGTAAACACGCTCCCCTTACCAATCCCGCTGCTTACATCAATCCGCCCCGAGTGAAGATTAATTATGTGACGAGCTATGGAGAGTCCTAATCCAGCGCCGCCCGTATCTTTTGCCCTTGCCCTGTCAACTCTGAAAAACCTTTCAAAAATCCTTGGGAGTTGATCTCTTGGGATTCCACATCCTTTGTCTCTTACTTCTATCAAGGCCTCATTGTTGCTCTTTTGGACTGTTACGCTTACTTCCGAGCCTTTTGCGCTGTATTTTACAGCGTTGTCCAGAAGATTGGAAAGCGCCTGTTCGAAAAGCTGTCTGTTGATTTCTACTTCGATCGATGGGTCACAATCGGTAATAATCCGAATATCTTTTTCCTGTGCCATGGTTTCGAGGAATTTTACAACTGAACGCACGGGTTCACAAACTGAAGCCATTTCCAGTTTCATTGCTCCTCTGTCGGCGTCCTGTTCCACTCTCGATAATTTAAGCAGGTCTTCTATGATTGAGGTTAGCTTGTCCGTGTGTTTTATAGCTATGTCGAGAAAACGCGCGGCAG
>JAZDKD010000621.1:0-3578 GCA_043803345.1 Pseudomonadota bacterium | reverse complement strand
TCCCAGAAATGAGCTGATGCGGTAGGCCTGTCGAGAAACTCGTCACGGTTTGCGGCCAAAATCAGCTTATAATGGGGGTGGCTATCAATTGAAAGTAAAATGAGACACATCTGGCATCCAAACCCAACCTGCGCCTTGATATTAAATTAGCGGTGAATATACGCCATGATAAAAAACTATAAACCATGTCAGCGCAAAAATTCAATTCAGTACGAGATTACCGGAGCAAATTAATTTTAGGAAAACAGTTGGTGGCGCCAAAAAATCCCTTAGTTCATGAAAGCATTATATTCAACAATGTTATAGGATACCCATGCTGAAGCGCCCTTTATGAACCGATCAATTTTCCCGGACAAGGTCAGGCAAACTTTTTGGAGATGAAATGCAAATGAATAAAAAACCTGATGTTTACGGTTCCTTCAACCTGAAAATTTTGTGTGTCCTCTCTTTGGGTCATTTAGCGACAGACGTTTGTCAGAGTGCTTTACCGGCTATTCTGCCTTTCCTGAAAGCGAAATTGCTATTGTCTTACGCTATGTCAGGAGCAATCTTAATGGCCTCAAACATAACTTCCTCAGTAATTCAGCCACTTTTCGGTTACCTTTCGGATCAAAAGGGCAAACCTTTTCTGCTTCCGGTAGGATGCCTTTGCGCAGGTCTTGGTTTGTCGTTTATCGCCGTCCCGGAAAGTTACTGGATGGTCATGTTGCTGGTAACAGTTAGTGGTCTTGGAATCGCTTGCTACCACCCGGAAGGATTCAAAACCGCCAGTTTCTTTACTGGAAGTAGGATGGCGACGGGAATGGCGGTATTTACAATCGGCGGCAACATCGGTTTAGCGCTGGGTCCTTTAGCTCCAACATTTATAATATCTCACTTCGGACTTGATCGTCTTCCACTGATGATGGGATTTGCAATCATTTTCCTTTTGAGTCTGGCTTTCGTGTGGGGTTCCATAAGTCACTCTCGGCGGTCCCATAGGTTCAAAGGAAGGTCCCAGAATGACATTCCCAAAGGAACTCTTGTGTCTGTGGGATTGATAATTGCGGCGGTCATAATGCGATCATGGACACACTTTGGTCTCATGGCCTACATCCCGTTTTACTACATAGATTATGAACAGGGTGACCCTCTCTATGCCGGGACCCTTGTGTCAGGGTTTCTTTTTGGGGGAGCAATCGGGACGCTCATAGGGGCCCCTTTGGCCGATCGATTCGGGCACAAACGATATTTCGTCTTTTCCCTCGCATTAACCTCGATGCTTTTCCCTCTAATTTTATTCACACATGGAATAATGTTATTCTTGAGCCTAGGCTTGGTTGGTATGGCCCTGATTTCAAGTTTTACCGTTACCATGGTCATGGCCCAGAAACTTCTGCCGAACAATCTAGGTGTCGCTTCAGGCCTCCTGGCTGGTTTTGCAATTGGAACAGGCGGAATAGGGGTAACTCTCCTAGGGGTTATAGCTGACCACTTTGACGTGCCAACAGCTTTGAAATCCATAATGGCGCTTCCCTTAGCAGGCCTGGTGATAAGTTGCTTCATTCGATATCCAAACCCCATTGCAGTTGCAAAGCATGATTAATAGACTCGTTCCGTGGCTGCTAATCTTTTTTGTGACGGGTAACGCCCCTTTGGATCCTCTGAACAGTTTTGCGATTGGAGCGGATTGGTCTTTATCTAAAGCAGGGATCTTCAACACCAGTTTTAGAGAACTCCTTCCAGATATTGGGATGCCTAACATCGGAAGAGTTCAAATTTCGCCATCAGGTAAATTCGGTTACCGTAGAGTAGGGTGGCAAACCCGAATTCCGATTCCTTACACGTTTATTTTTGACACTTCGGAAGAGTTGGTCGGAGATTATTACACTATCAAACTCAAAGAAGTCGACTTGTGGGTAGCCGAAGCAATGGTTCAGATGAATTTCGGAGGGCGTTTTTCGGCATTTGCGGCAATCTCAGGAAACATCCTTCAGAGCGCTCTAAACAACTGGATTCCCGAGACTCGCGAGGACGCGGAGCGGCTCCTTTGGAGACAACGAGAATTTTTATGGATGGAGGTTGATCTAGGTTTAGTTCAAAAAGTCCTGGGTCCCCTTTGCGTGGAAGTTGGTCTCAGATTTGATGATTTTCGACTCGTGTTCAAAGAGCCGTATGAGGCCAAAACTTTGGGCGGATCGAAAATTTCTTCTGTCAATCTGAGAGCGTATCAGGCTCAAAGCCGAACTTGGCTCCCTTATTTAGGAGTTGGATTCCACAGTGATTTATTGAAGGCTTTTATTGTCGGTAGCCTCTTCGCTCCTTCACAAACTAGCCTCCAAACTAGAATATCCGCAAGCTCTTCTCAATCATCGGGAGTGTCTTGTTACACAATCTTTACAACTGATGAACCCGCTACATATATTGAGTTTAATGCGCAGTATCTCATGAAGTGGATTCCCCTCGTCAGTCTAAGCCTTTGGGGAAAATCAGGCTGGCTACAGGTATCGGGCAGGGGCGGTGTGGAAAACTCTTGTTCAGCCTCTCCTGGCTTTTCGGCCCAACCTTTCGATGAGATAGCGCTAACCGTCAAAAGACATGACATTGCCGCTGGACTTTCACTGAACATAATTTTCTAATACACTTAAAACTGTCGTTAACTGACAATCTCCATTTTTAACCAGGTTCGAGCCGTATACGGTGGGCTTGGCATAGTTTTGAATTTGTCAAGAATGACAATTTCTACGGGCGTTCGTTCTCTTGATTCACAACGACCTTTCACGATATTGTTGTTCCTCTGCGCAACTCTTAGTCATGTCGATTACAAGAGTAAATCAGATGGACGTAATCGTGTTACCATGGGATAGAAAAAGATTTCATCACCGGAAAGAGAGAATATAGTTATGAATCTAACCGAAACCCTTTTGGAAATTAGTCAGGGTGTCGCCCTCGTAACCCTTAATCGACCGGATCACATGAATGCTTTCACTCCAACTATGGGGGAGGAATTGGAAAAGATCCTGGAGGAAGCCGACAAAAACGATTCGATTCGCGTCGTTGTGGTTACAGGCACCGGCAGAGCTTTCTGCGCAGGAGCCGATCTTTCTCTTGGAGCTGTTACATTTGACGTGTCCAAAAGGGAGAGAAGGGACATCCCTATAGATGAGCACAGAGATGAGGGTGGGAAAGTCGCCATGGCAATATGGAAATGCCGTAAACCGGTCATTGGAGCTATTAATGGTCACGCCGTTGGTGTGGGGATAACAATGACACTTGCAATGGATATGCGCATTGCAGCGGGGGACGCTAAAATAGGATTCGTCTTTACGCGGAGAGGAGTTGTGCCGGAAGCCTGTTCATCCTGGTTTTTGCCTCGGCTGATAGGCATATCCAAAGCGGCGGAATTAGTCTACACTGGTAGAGTTTTTCGCGCTTCGGATGAAGCTGGCTGCGGGCTATTCAACTACGTTCTGGATAAAGGCGACGTTCTTGCTAAAGCCATGGATATTGCCTCCGAAATTGCCAAAAACACTTCAGCGGTCTCTGTCGCCTTGAGTAAAAGCCTCATTTGGCATGGGCTGACAGAAAGGGACCCGGGA
>JAZDKD010000620.1:0-4615 GCA_043803345.1 Pseudomonadota bacterium | reverse complement strand
TCACCATTGTATAGACGTCTTTTCCGAGTGGTGTTTAAGCCGTTCGATAACAATCCATCTTACTTTGGAGACCATTAATACTTAATCTGATTGATTAGTAATAACTAACCTAATATATTATTATAGTTATATAATTTGCCTGTTATTTAAACTTTATTATGTATACAGTTTATAAGCCTGCTCGGCGTTTTTCTTGTGGCTCAACAAAAATATTAGACTCGGAAGCACTCCAATTACAATAACGGTTGACTGAAAAAACGCGTACATGTAAAGCTCAGGTATTGAATGTTTCCAAACTTATCAAATCATGTCCTGACAGAAAAAGGAGGAAAAATGGCTAGGACTTTGGTTATTGATCAAGAAACTTGCAGTGGTTGCGGAACTTGCGCGGCTATTGCGGAAGATTGTTTTGCTGTAAGCGATGAGACCGATAAGGCCTATGTGGTAGACCAGGGCGCGTGTTCTGAAGACGAAATTCAAGAGGCCATAGATACTTGTCCCGAAGAGGCGATTTCGTGGCAGGAGTGATTTCTGGACGCGCATTTTGATCGTTTAAGTAGTTTGTAATGAAAACTACATATTGTTAGGCGCCGCAGAATGGATTCCGGATATGATGTCGGTTTTCGACAGGGAATTGATACTAGCTCCCGTCTCAAACAGCTTTATGAGCAAATAGATTATTTTTACAGAAAGGCGGCCACTCAATCTGCGTTTAGCTGCCATGGTTGTGATGGAGCAAAATGCTGTACCGTAGATTTGATTGTTCACACCTCTGCTGAAATGCTTTACATGAGACGGGGGCTTGGCGCCTTAAATCCTTCCACGAAACTGGAAATAAAAAAGCGAAGCAAACACATTGTTGAGCTAAAGCGACTCGACTATCTTGGAGAATACAGAAATAGCGTTTGCGCCGCAAATTTCGACGGAAAATGTAGAATCTATGATTATCGGCCCATGATATGCCGCTTGGCCGGAATCCCGCATTTCATAGACAAACCCAATGGCACGAGAATATTTGGACCAGGCTGTGATCGTTTCGAACTTGGCGCGAGTGAAGGCAAAACTGTAGAAAAGATTGACCGGACGCCATTTTATAACAAATTGGCCGAAATGGAAATCGAGGTAATCAATAATCAAGGAAGAAGAACACCAAGTCTTACCATTGCGGAAATCCTGGCCACTTAACTCAAGAGACCCTGTTCCGCTTTTTCCATGGATAATCCTTGAATTAGGAGATTTTTATCCCTCGAGCGTTGTCCCCTTGTAATACTCACATCTGATTGACGAATTTCCAATTTTTTTGAAACAAGCTTGATGAGTTCTTTGTTGGCTTTCCCTTCCACCGGGAGGCATGTCAGCCTAAAATTTATCCTGCCGTCCGTACCTTTAAAAACCGCATTGGAGGAGCAACCCGGTGTCACTCTAATGGAAAGCGAAGCTGTCTCCTCTGAAATTGTTTTTTTCAGGTTGATTCCCTCGTCGCAAAAAGGAGTTTGAAACAAAAAATGATCGCCCCGATAGTAAGGGCTGAATCGGCTACATTGAAGGCAGGCCAATGTAATCCAAGGACTTGGATGTCTACAAAATCAGTAACTTCTCCAACAATGATTCTGTCCAGGAAATTCCCAGCCGCACCGCCAAAAAATAATGCAAACCCTATCACAGCGTTTCTATCCAGATGCTGTGATATGACTATCCAAAAAATGCCCAACAAGGCGAAAAAAGAAATTGCCGACAATATTGCTCGGCTGATTAAGTTACCTTTATCTGAAAAAACTCCAAACGCGGCGCCGGAATTTCTGACGTGAACAAGATTTAAAAATCCTGGCACAACGGTTTCTGAAGTGTTGAGGGGAATAAATTCTGAGACCAGGAATTTCGTTACCTGATCAGCCACAACAACAATAGCCGACACAATTAAGAAAAACGTCAAAACAGTTTTCTTGCGTTCGTCCATCAGAAAATAACCAACAATGTCGTAATTTTCATCCGGCGTCTTTGAGGACGCTGGCGCATCTCGGGCAAACTTCTGGAAATTCCAAATCAGAACCAATCTCGGAACTCCACATCCAACAGCGGGGACACTTCTGACCTTCGGCGCGCTCAACTTGAATTTTTACCTCGGAGAGTGGGTTGCTTTCGTCATTTGAATCGCATTCCACAGGAATCTCATTTAATTGTAGTTGAGAAACGATAAAGAAACCTTCTGGATCTTGCATATTTTTGATTTTTTGAATTAATTCGGATGGCCCTTTTACATTCAGTCTCGCTTCGAGCGAAGAACCAATTACTTTGGCCACACGGGCTTCTTCAAGAACCTTGGACGCCTCCTGTCTTAGAGCCAGCCTAGAGATCCAGGCTGAATTCTCTTCGTTGGTCAGTTCCACTCCTGGGATGATTTCCGGAAATGAAGTTAAATGAATACTGGGTTCTTTATTTTGTTCCCCATTGAACTCACCCCAAACTTCTTCGGCCGTGAATGCCAGCACGGGCGCCATGAGCTTAATCAGGGACGAAACTATATGCCACAAAGCTGTCTGAGCTGATCTTCTCAGTTTTCCGTTGGCCTTCTCCACATACAGACGGTCTTTAAGAATATCCAGATACAGAGAAGACAAATCCACCGTGCAATAGTTATAGAGCGTATGAAAGACAACGTGAAAATCAAAATCCTCGTACGCTTTTCTGACCCTTAATATGATGCTGTTGAGCCTGTTTAAAGCAAACCTGTCCAGTTCCATCATGTCTTGCGGCGAAACCATTTCACTTACGTCAAAGTCAACCAGGTTTCCCAGGAGGAAGCGGCAAGTGTTCCGGATCCTGCGATAAGCCTCTGAAAGCCTGTCCAAGATTTCGTTTGAAATCCTTATGTCGTCACGATAATCCTCAGCGGAAACCCACAGGCGGAGGATATCAGCCCCATACTTGTCAACAATTTGAGAGGGTTGAATGACGTTCCCCAGTGACTTGGACATCTTTTTGCCCTGACCATCCACTACAAAGCCGTGGGTGAGCACGTTCTTGTAAGGGGCCATTTGCCTTGTCCCGACGGAAGTGAGCATGGCGCTGTGAAACCATCCTCTATGCTGATCGCTCCCCTCCAGGTACATGTCGCCGGGATAGGTAAGCGACGGTCTTGCTTCGAGTACAGCGGCCCAACTAACCCCTGAGTCAAACCAAACATCTAAAATGTCGCGTTCCTTTATAAATGAGGCGTTTCCACATTTTGGACATTTTAAACCTTCAGGCACCAACTCTGCGGCTTCGGATTCAAACCATACGTCAGCGCCCTTTTCTTCAAAAAGACCGGCGGTTTTTTCAAACAATTCAGGGGGAGCTACTACCGAATCGCAATCCGAACATCTTAGAGCCGTAATTGGAACTCCCCAACTTCTCTGCCTTGAGATACACCAATCAGGTCTATGCTCAATCATTCCGTAAATTCTGTCTCTTCCCCATTTGGGAATCCATTTAACTGTATCTATGGCTTTGAGTGAGGCCTCCCTGAGCCCTGTCTGATCCATGGAAATGAACCATTGGTGTGTGGCCCTAAAAATAACCGGTTTCTTGCAGCGCCAACAATGCGGATAACTATGGCTCATTTCCTCTGAGGCCATTAGAGCCCCAACCTCCGCAAGTTTTTCAATGATTTCATGATTAGCGCCGAAAACAAATTTACCCGCAAAAAAATCCACCTCTTCAGTGAATCGGCCTCGATCATCGACTGGGGCGTAGACATCTATGTTGTAAAGACGACCGACTTCATAGTCTTCCTGACCATGACCTGGAGCAATGTGGACACAACCTGTCCCGGTATCCAGCGTTACAAAATCGGCGAGAATTACCTGTGAAGTTCTGTCATAGATTGGGTGAGCGCATTTGAGTCCTTCCAGCGTTTTCCCCGGAAATTCGGCCACTATTCTAAAACCGGTCTTACCAAAAAATTCCATGGTGAGAGGGACCAATCTTTGAGCCAGAATATAGACTTCATCATCTACCTTTACAGCCGCATATTGCTCGGCAGGGTGAACGGCGATGGCTAGGTTTGCCGGAATGGTCCAGGGCGTTGTAGTCCAGATCACCACATTGACTTTTTCACCCTTAAGTTCGGGAATCCTGCTAGAAAAATCATCCACAGATGGAAATTTGACGTAAATCGAAGGAGTGGAAGAATCAGCATATTCAACTTCAGCTTCAGCCAAGGCTGTGACACAGGACGAACACCAGTAGACCGGCTTCTTGCCCCTGTAAACAGAACCGGCTTCAAAAAAGCGCCCAAGTTCCCTCACAATGGTCGCTTGATATTTGTAATTCATCGTAAGATATGGATCCTGCCATTCACCGAAAACTCCCAGTCTTTGGAACTCACTCCGTTGAATGTCGATGAACTTGGTAGCGTATTCCCTGCATTTTCTTCTAACCTGGACCTCAGTCATTTGGGCCTTTGCCTTGCCCAATTCCTTGTCTACCTGATGCTCTATAGGTAATCCATGACAATCCCAACCGGGCACATAGTCGGAATCGTAGCCTGCCATGAACCTCGATTTGACAATCATATCCTTGAGGATTTTGTTAAGCGCCGTTCCAAGATGAATGTGCCCATTGGCATAAGGGG
>JAZDKD010000619.1:0-2250 GCA_043803345.1 Pseudomonadota bacterium | reverse complement strand
AATCAACTGGTCATGGAGAAAAGATCATGAGTGAGAAGAAGGAAGAAATTAAAACTCAGCAACCTGTTGAAAAATTAAGAATTGCCCACGCAGAAACCTCTGCAGGAGCCCAGGCTTCAGCTTCGATGCTCGGTGGAGCCGGTAATCTTGAAAAAATCAAGGAAATCCTTTTTGGAAGTCAAAGTCGCGAATACGAAAAGCGATTCATTCGTCTTGAAGACAGAATGCAAAAAGAAATTAACACCTTAAAAGAGGATTTGTCCAAGAGTTTCAATTCACTAGAGAACTACATGAAAAAAGAGTTCGAGTTGCTCAACGAAAGACAGACTAAAGAGCAGAATGATCGATCCGCCGGTGACCAGAAGTTAATGGACGAATTGAAAAGCATGTCTCTGGCCTTCGAGAACAAGGTTCTCCAAATGGAAGAGAAATTCAATAAACGGTCCAGAGAGCTTCATGAACAGATTCTTACTCAATCCAGGGACCTTTCCGACGAGATCAGGCAAAAACATGAAACGATATCCGAACTCTTGGATAAGAAAGCCGAAGAACTTAGAGTCGACAAGGTTGAACGGGCCGATCTGTCTGAACTTCTCATGGAGATGGCCATGAGATTGAGCAATAAGGCCGACGTAGGCCTGAATATTTCCGCCAATGACTTAATGAATGAATAACAAGGTCAAACAATTATATTCTTCTGACGACAAACATGGCGAGCAACCTTTGTCCGAGGAAGAGAATTTCTCGGAACTCCGCCATTTGATCCTGGGCCCCCTGGATCCTGATGTCGTTGAATTAAAACAGCGACTTAACGACCGGCACATTCGCGCGGATGAAATCAGCCAGGTGTTACCTGAAGCTATTATAATCGGATCTTCGCGTGATGATAGTTTGGCCACGGCAATTACCCCGGCGGTTGACAAGGCTATCCGATCCTCTATCAAAGGCAATTTGAAGACTTTCGCCGACGCTCTTTTTCCAGTTATGGGGCCGGCCATCAGGAAAGCCATATCTGAAGCGCTTCGAGGTATGCTGCAATCCCTCAATGAAGTCATGGACAAGAGTTTTTCCTGGCAGGGTGTCAAGTGGAGGCTGGAATCATTAAGGACCAAGAAGCCGTTCTCGGAAATAATCCTGCTCCACAGCCTGGTCTTCAGGGTGGAACAGGTTTTTCTTATCCATAAAAACACAGGGCTTATGCTCGCGCACGTTGTCCGGGAGGAAACGGATGTCCAGGACGCTGACATGGTTTCGAGCATGCTTACGGCTATTCGGGACTTTGTGGCCGATTCATTCAAGGTTAAGGAGGGCGACGGTCTAGAAGCGATACGTGTTGGTGAATTGACTGTGTGGATAGAGCAGGGTCCTGAAGCTGTCCTAGCTGTTGTTATAAGGGGAAACGCCCCGCAAAATTTGGGAAATCTACTAAAAGAGACACTCGAAAACATACACATGAATTATGGGGGTCTACTTAGTTCATTTGATGGTGACACAGCGGCATTTGAATCTCTCCGACCGAATCTCGACGCGTGTTTGGTTTCACAGTATCAGCCCACAAAAAAGAAGACCTCGCCTTTACTGATTGGCGCTGTAGCCACTATTGTAATCGGGCTACTTGTGTGGTCAGGCCTGGCCCTCAATAATTACTTGAAGTGGAGGGATCTAATCGCGGACCTCAGCCGTCAGGAAGGAATACTCGTCACAGCAGCGGAGAAACAGGACGGGAAATACATTATTCGAGGTCTCAAGGACGAATTGTCCATTGACCCAAAAACGCTGGTAAAACAAGCCGGGATTGAACCGAAAAATGTGATTTTTCAATGGACTCCGTATCAGGCCTTGAGCGAATGGATTATGCTCGAAAGGGCAAAGAAGACGCTGAATCCGCCGGATACAGTATCCCTGACTCTCAGGAACGGTATCCTGAGCGCCGAGGGAACAGCCCCCCGTAATTGGACGTTTGAGGCCCAGGGAATTGCCAAGGCAATGCCGGGTATAACATCATTCCAAACAAAAAAGTTGATTGATCCTGATTCAAAGAAGCGTCAATCGTTTGATGATTATCTGCACGCGTTAAAGAGAGAAAAAGGTGTTGTTATAACGTCTTCGGACGAGAATAACGGGGAATTCAGGATTTCAGGTTTCCTTGATCCATTGGCACGGAATCCTCTAGACCTTTTAAAGTCAATGGATTCAACCGGGCTTAACATCGCCTTCCATTGGGAGCCATATCAGTCCATGGATCCTTAT
>JAZDKD010000618.1:0-3909 GCA_043803345.1 Pseudomonadota bacterium | reverse complement strand
TGGGTTGCTTATTCGTCTCGTTAACACCCATACATACATAATCTTTAATATACTAAATATTCCTGACCTTAATTACAAGACGTTATTTTGATTATTTTCGATAATGATCTCCACTAACGGGCTCTATTGTCCGGGGAATACTGTTTTTTCTATACATGTCTTCTACAAAAAGTTTTTAGGTTACGCGTCAACACAAGCAATTGAAACCTTGTTAGGGCAATATATGTCTTCATAGAAATGATGTTAGCCACTAATCTATTACGACTCCATATCAGAATACAGGTATTTTGTTATAAGAAGGTTTGACTGTAAGTCATGGCTGTGTTATAACGCGATACGACACATAATGTATAAATAAGACAAGTAGTTAACTATAAAAATATTATAATGATTAAGGAATGGAGTAAAACATGTTAATTTCAAATAAGATTTCAAATGTAATATTAACCGCTATTCCGGTCGCTTTATTAAGCTTCTCAATCGCTTGGGCTCAACAGACAATACCCGATGATCAGATCCTGGCAAAAATCGGGCCCAGAACAGTCACTGAAGGCGATCTGAAGCAGATGGCTAACGCCGTTCCCGAGAAATTTCGCTATTATTATCAAACTCCTGAGGGAAGAAAACAAACTCTCGATTACATCGTCAACATTTACGCTCTTGCGGCTGAAGCCGAAAAACAGGGTTTGGACAAGACTCCAGACGCCGAAAAACTTCTAACCTTTACGCGTAATGATTTGCTTGCCCGTTTGCTGCTGGATAAAATGACAAAAGACTCTCCAGCCCCGACAGAAGCTGATGGCAAGAAATATTTCGAACAAAACAAGGCAGAATTCTCGACACCTGAGAGTATCAAGCTTCATCATATTCTTGTAGAAAACGAAAAAGAGGCCAAGGATGTTTTAGCCAGACTGAAGAAGGGTGAAAAATTTGCTGACATTGCAACTCAAATCTCAATTTGCCCCAGCAAAGCCAAAGGAGGAGACCTGGATTGGATGCCCAGAGGAAGCCTGGTCCCGGAAATTGAGGAAATAGCATTCAAGATGAAGAAGGGTCAGATAGAAGGCCCTGTTAAAAGCAAGTTCGGATATCATGTTCTGTTCCTTGAAGCCAACAAGCCTGCTGAAGAGGCGTCATTCGATCAGGTCAAAGAATACATAATCGAGCAACTCAAATATCAGAAACAGCAGGAACAATATGAGAAGATTGCTGACAGTCTTAGAAAAAAGATGAATGTTCAGATTTTACTGCCGACTGAAGCGGCTAAGCCTACGGAAGGCGGCCCCGTTGGCGGTCCTAAAGCTAACCCCAAAAACTAGAAACAAAAATGGCGGCTGAATTAGCCGCCATTTTTCTATGACGAAGCCACCAATTGAATCAAACATCCAAGGGCACAAACATGTCTTCAGCTTCCTGAACAATTTCTTTCATGTCTCCGACCTGCTCGTTAATCCGTGAAAGAGCGTCTTCCGCTGTTCGGGTTTTAAGGTCTTCTTCACGCATCATTAGTGAAACCAATTCGAGAAAATAACCCTCGTCAAGAATATGGATTTTCTTTAGGATATCTAATGTTTCTTCATCCGTGAGTTCAAGGTCATCGGGTTTTAATTCCCCTCTATCCAATTTGATCAAGAAATCAGCTGGAAAAGCCTCCCCATCTTCTTCAGAAGCCCCGCGAGTTGGAACTCCCGGTCGAATTAATTTGTCCTGGAAAGCCGAGGCCACAAGTTTAATGTCCAGCCTTTTTAAGACTTCGGAAAAAATCTCCTCGTTCTCCTCCAGAAAACTAACTAGCCAGTGATATGCAGTTTGAGGATCTGTGACTCCTTTCGAAGAAAACAATTCTGAGTCAAGGTCAAGAATTGACTGCACGCGCTCCGGTTTCACCAGCGGGAGAACGCCTATGTGCGTGGAACACTGCGATTTCATGAGACGAAACAGAGTATGGTCTCCTAAATCTTTTACAAGGTCCTTTCCTTCGTCATCATGTAGGAGAAACACAATTTCCTGAGCATTTCTGGGATCAGTAAGAGCTTCGTTTGAAACCAGGTTGATCTGGTCTTCTCGAGAAAGACTCATCATTAACTCAGCCGCATGTTTCTTGTCGGTCTTTACTAAATCAAGTACCTTGTGACCTTTTTCGGATATTGGAGTTAAATAGTTTTCCAATCGCATGAGAGACTATTCCTCCCGTTCGTCCCAATGAGGATCTTCTATTGCCCTGACCATCTCCCGTGCTCCCTCATCTCCACCAAAGTCTTCCTCTATCCAGCCCTCATTTGGGGTCTTATATGATTCTCCGAGGTTAAGGGTCACGCGCTGGCGCTGTCTGGCAATGGTCATGACTTGTAACGCCTTCACAAGATTTAACCCGGCTTCGCTGTCTTTTGAGTCTCTAAAGGAGATGAAAATATTCCTGAGTTTTTGAGCCTGATTCTTGTCCAACTCCACTCCCTTGCTTTGAAATATCTCCTTCAGTCCAGGGGAATCTTCTTCGCCAAGGCTTAGGAGCAGCTTTTCCATGAGAGGACCGGACAGGCGCATGAAACGGCTCAGAGAAAAAGCAAGGGTTGCGGAGTCCATGGATAATGGATCTCGCGAGACCAGCTCAAGATAGTCCAACTCATGTCCCGAATTTTCCGCGACAAGCTCCTCGAAGGTTCTGTATTCAGCGCTTATGTCGGGATTGACCAGAATTTCTTCTTCCATGAACCGTGAAACCTCCCCAATAACTTACGCCCATATTAAATCTTAGTTAAGATTCTTGCAAGGTCGGCAATGGTCTCGGGAATATCTCCGGACCGTAGATTGAAGATAATGACATGGCGGGGTAACATGAGAAAAAAAGCGCTTCCTAAAATAGGATCGACACATTTCTCGATAACTTTTGCGCCAAGGAAACTGTAATAACCCAAACGGATCTAGAAAGCAGGTCGTTTCCCAAGGCTACCAAATTTAAAGGAGGTTTAAGAGATGATTACCGCAGGACTCGACTGTGGAGCTAAAAATACAAAAACCATCATCATGAAGGATGCTAAGATAATAGGAAAAGGACATGCATCAACAGGTTTTGATCAGATAATGGCTGTCAAGGTTTCGTTTGAAATGGCGATGAAAAATGCCGGTATAAATCTGAACGATGTTGAACATATTGGTGGGACCGGGTCTGGGGCGAAATCGATAAATTGCGCCGATGTCAATGTCAATGACATCAAGGCTATCGCAACTGCGGCCAAATACTTCTTCCCAAATAGCCTGATCGTAATCGATGTGGGCGCTGAAGAAGGGAGGGTCGCCAAATTCGACGAAGAAGGAAACGTGATGGATTTTGCGGTAAATGAAAAATGCGCAGCAGGCTCCGGGGCATTTATCGAAGCAATGGCCAGAGCGCTTGAGACCTCGTTGGCCGACTTAGGAGCTTTGGCTCTAACTTCGGACAATCCCATACCGATTAACTCTCAGTGCGCAATTTTTGCGGAATCTGAAGTTGTAGGACTTATCCACGCGAAAGTTGAGATAAAGGATATCAGCAGAGCTATACACGATGCGATGGCAAGTCGAATAGCGTCTATGATAAGGCGCATTGGAGTCAACCCGGACATCGTCATGTTAGGTGGTGTGGCGTGTAATCCCGGTTTGACCGCCGCACTGCAAAAAGAACTCGGGATTGACATACTTATACCTCAGGATCCTGAATACGGCGCTGCAGTCGGCGCTGCGATAAACGCCGCTAAAGGATAAGATTGGGCCAGTTTTTTACAAGCCAATTTAGGCAGTCGCTAATTCCCGAAAGGTCTGAAACGTAAGAAATCGTAGGATCGGAGGACATACTAATGGCTGACGAGAAAAATCCCGAATTCTGGAGATGGTCGGAAACCAAATGGGTTAATCCGGACATTAGTTGGGAGG
>JAZDKD010000617.1:0-4196 GCA_043803345.1 Pseudomonadota bacterium | reverse complement strand
TTCTCTCCATGTGAGGCCAAAGATATGAAAACAGCTTTGTCATCTATTGGTGTTTGGACCTTAACAATCCTCTTATTGATCGGATGGCTATTTCCCGGAACTGCGCAGGCAGGCCCGGACCTTCTTCAAGGACCTGTTTTGAGGAATCCCGAAGGTAATTCTTTCTCGAATTGCGAAACTAAACCATTGTCGGGATTCATTGAAAAACCTTCTGTTTACATTGGATACATGGGATCTGACAGGGGATTGAGGGCGGGCTACGATGGTCTTGTGCGTCCAGGCACATGCGTGTCCTCATATTTTGAATACAACTTGAGAGGGATCTCACTGTCCGGTTCAATCCCACTCCAACTGACTAGAGAAATGTCCGCTAAGTTTGAGGGATTGTATCTTTTCACCATGGCCAGTGACGCCGACCAGGACATCACATGGCTCACGATGCCTCCCGGCACACGCCATTGGGACTGGACTCGTTCCTGTTTTTATAATTTACAGGGAGAGCTTATATACCAGATTGACAACACATTCTCATTTATAGCGGGGTTTCGTTGGGAATCCCTTGCAACAACATTTGGGAATCCAAATCCAGACTATCCTTTTACAGTTCCGTACATGGAGTCAGGGCTATCAGTCGAGATCTACCAACCTTTCGTAGGATTCTCGGCCAAACAGTCCTTAGGAAACGGAGGTCAAGCGCTTTTTCAACTGATTGGTTTCCCCGCCATGTTGGCGTCACTCCAGCATTTCAACACCTGTAACAACGCGGGAACGCCTTTCGCTCACGTAGGTAATCAGACCATCGGTAACGGATATTTTATCGAGATCAAAGGGGAATTTGGCTTGACGACTTCTCTGGGTATTGACGCAGCGGCATTTTTGACATGGGATTTGTTTAGCGGAAGTTGCATAATGAATCTTGAAAGAAGAGACGGCGCCAATCCTCCTTCGGTAACAGCAGCCGATGTCGATTTCTCATACTATCGTTCAAGCGTGACTCTTGGAGGAAAATTTGTAGTTCCATTTTCAACGCCGTTTTGATCTCCATAGAACTTCTTCAAGAACAGGGTATAATCAAATCAGTAGACACTGAAATTAATGAACCACTCTGGGCTCCCTTAGTCTTAATTCACATGTCCAACCAATCCACAACGCCGGAACGAATATGGTAATATGCGCCTGCAATCTGTAAGGCCCCTTTTTCAATGGCTTCACGAATTATGTCGCTTTCAATTCTGAGGTGCTCCACGACTTTTCGAACATTGGCGCGTGAGCAGGCATCAATGAATTCAGTGTGGTTAAGACTTGGCTTTACATGTTCAGTCTCTTCAACCGTAACGGCGATTCTGCAGGCAATGGATTTTATGCGTCCATGAGCTTCGCAGTGGTCAACAACAGCGGTGACCGCGCCGCATCTTGTATGGCCCAAAATAACTATTAATGGAACGTTCAGATGTTCAACAGCATACTCCAGACTCCCTGTCTCGCCTTCCCCGTCAAGGTTTCCTGCAGTCCTGACGACGAAAATGTCTCCCTTACCCCTGTCAAAAATTATCTCGACCGGCACTCTAGAATCGGAGCATGAAAGCACTGCGGCAAAAGGATTTTGGCCATTATCGTCGAGGAAAATCCTTCTACTTTCATCCTGGTGCGGTCTTTCGGCTCGGCCGGAGCTAAACCGAATATTACCCTCTCTTAACAGAGATAACGATTCCTGAGCTGTCATTGACGTTTCCCTCCGCAATAAAAATGTTCAGGCAAATATGAAATTTGATCAAGGTTTTAAATACATCTTGTTGTTGGAGTTTCTAATCAACATCTGGTTTTTTTGTCTTCATAGGCTTCCCAGATCTTTTCAATCAAATCCTGGAAATCACAGGGCTTAGTTAGATAGTCAAATGCGCCGAATTTGATTCCATCCCTGGCAGCCTGTTCCGAACCATGACCCGTGAGCATTATTACAGACATTTTGGGTACCATCTTTTTGAATATTTTCAGAACCTCTATCCCGTCCATGTCATCCATTTTGAGATCAAGCACAGCAACGTCAAAATCCTCAATTCTGGCCAACTGGATAGCCTGGGTTCCGTTGTTGGCGACTTTTACAGTGAATCCCTTTCGCTCAAACCTCCTGGACAAGACGTTTACATATGCCTGCTCATCGTCGATTAACAGCAAACTGATTTGATTTGAATCACGAACTGGGGCAGCGCTCATTTTGTCCCTCTGAAAGAGATTTCATGCTTTTCCGGGATGAGGAAAAGTCCGTCGTCAAAAATCACCGACTGTTGTTATTACCCACGCAAATAATCAGCTCGCCTTTTTATCGCTTGCTTTGGATACTGGGAATTTAACATGAAAAGTTGTTCCCAGTCCTTCGGCGGTGTTAACCGTTATGTCTCCGCCCAGTTTCTTCATGATTCCGTAACATATTGACAGGCCGAGCCCGGTGCCTTTGCCGACAGGCTTGGTAGTGAAGAAGGGGTCAAAAACCCGTGGCAGTACATAACTAGGTATTCCCGGCCCGTTGTCCGCCACGTCAGCGACTATAAAATCGCCTTCTTTCCTGGTGGATATCTTGAGTATGCCTCCCTTTGGCTCGATGGCGTCAATAGCATTGTTGATCAAGTTTATGAAAATCTGTTGAGCCTCAGAGGGTGACACACGAATCGGTGGGAGACCTTCGGCAAATTGTCCTTGTATCTTGACGCTGCCAGAATGTACTCGCTGTTCACACAAGGATATCGCTTCGCTCAGGATATCGTTGATGTTTACCCTTTTTGGCACAGGGTCGGTCTTCCTGGCAAAACTCAGCAGCTTGTGAGTAATTTGTTTGCAACGAAGGCCCTGAGCCTTTATCTGAGTAAGCGATCGTTCGAATTCATCCACCATGGGGATTGAACCCGGCCCGGCGTCGGCAATGAGGTCCTGCATCCAACCGGCTTCCTCGACCATCACAGCGACCGGATTATTTATTTCATGGGCTATTCCTGCGGCCAGTTCTCCTACCGAAGCAAGCTTGCCCGCTTCGATCACCTTCTCGTCCATCATCTCTTTTTCCTGATCCGCCTGTCTTATTCGTTTGACGAGTCTCTTTGAAAGGAGCACGGAAACAAAAGCAATTCCAATTACGCCCAAAAAGAATATTAAAAGCGTGATGGTCCTGACAGTGTAAAGGGCCTTGTAAGCGTCCGATTCCGTTTGCTGAAAAGCGAGGACCCAATCTCCATTTTTTAACTTGGACATGACGTGGATGACATCCTGTCCTTGAATTGTCGAATTTGAGACTATGCCTTCGGAGACATCGGAAATTTCGGGGGAAATAAAACTCAGGTAAGGGTCTTTCTGGGGAGAGACATCCGTGCGCGGTTTGGTCTGAAACTCGCCCTTCCTGTTCAGGATGAACGCAAAGCCGGTTTCCCCAATCCTTATGTTTTCAACAAGTGAGTTGAACTTGTCAAAATCAACAGTGGCCCTCAGTAGCCATGTCGAGCCGTTTTGGCTCCGAACTGAGACAATAAAATGAGGTATGCCTCTAAGCCCCGGAAAGACGTCGCTGATACAAGAGGGCTTTTGAATAGCCGTCTTGAACCAGGGGGCCTCAGCGTAATTGGCTCCCCTTAGATCGAATGGCCCGGCGTATGCGATCTGTTTACCCTGGTCGTCAACTACTCCCAAATCCACCAGGGCGTCACTGGAATTCTTTTGCAACGACCTGAGTTTCTGTTTAAGGAAATCATCGTTCGCCAATTGATCGAAGCTGTAAGAGTCCTTGAGAATAGCTATATCAGCAAGTCGTTCCTTCAAGAAACTGTCGATGTTCTGTTTGTGTTTCTTGTTCAGAACCTGCAGATGTTCAATAACCTTGTCCTGGTAAGATGTTTGGGAAAAATACCTTATAGTCAGAGTGATCAAGATCAAAGGCACAACAGAAACACCCACTATTATCAATATAATGTTTCTCGTTAATGACCTGTAATATGATTCACTCGTTTTTTCGACTTTTGTCATATTGGGCCTCCGCCGAGAGCTCGAGCTACTACGGGGAGAGAAGATCGCTTTAACAATTGGGGATAGGGGAGACAATTCTCCCTTATCCCATGCAGACCCATTTTTTTGGTCCGGAGCAAGAACTATTGGTAAATTTGATACTATCTTCCTCGCTCGCCCCTTAATTTTTTCCCTGTTGCTTCCAGTAT
>JAZDKD010000616.1:0-4371 GCA_043803345.1 Pseudomonadota bacterium | reverse complement strand
TGAATCCATCGACAAACTTTCGCATGAAATTAATACTTTCCGACGGACAGTTCTTAACCATCATCAAGGGAGAAAGGTCGAAGAATTTAGCTGTATTCCATATTGGGGAATAGCATCTGCCGAGAAGTCTGGCCGAATCTTCGGCAAGTGTCGGGACATCCTCTTCCCAAATTATGAGTATATCTATACCTGCATTAGCCCAGGCCTTGGCAAAGGCTAATGAAGCTTTGGACGCCAAGTTCAGGAGGTCCGGCTGGTCGAGCAGTTCCAGGCTATTCTGACCTGACAGTTGCCGGGCCAGAGTCAATGGACCGGTGACAAGCCCCATGAGTATTGCTTCGGGAAGCATTATGTTAAGTCTTTTTGTCACTTCCAGAGCTATTGCTATTCGTCCTGCCTGATCGAGGCTGACCAGCCTGTCTTCCAGGTTGTCCCGCCATTCGGCTAATGGTTCGACTGTATGCGGATAAACGTCCCTGATTACGCTACATCCCAGGGATTCAGCTAAAACCGTAGTGTCAGCGTAGCAGATCAGCCCATCAACCTGAAAATAGCTTTGGATAAGGCGAAGAGTATTCGATATTTTTGTAGGTTCTTCCAGGAACTCAGCAAGCGACATGCCTTCGAGGGCCGCTCCGAATGAAAAAACCAAAGGAACAAAAAGGTTCCCATTTTTCAAGCGATCTTTTTTTAGCCGAGACACCATGATTCCTCCTAGCCGGACAGTTCCTACAAACTATTCCTTCATTGCCAAATGGCGCTGTTTTTATGGACCGGATGCGATATCCTTGATCGACATTAGCGTAAAATCGAGTTTTTCGAACAAAAAAGAGCGATGTTCACGGATTTTCAGCTAGAGGAAACAATGCCGTCAATGGGCGTTAATCTCAGGTGGAACAGAAATTCCCTGACCTGGATGACTAACTGGCGGCGCTTTTTCGGACATTTCAAGGGGCCCCCGGACAAAGCCGGGGGCATTTTCCCATTGGTCACTCAGCCAGCGGGAGCTGGGCAATTCGACCAGAAACGTTTCCATCACATCCTGACTATGGGGCAAACCACTTCAGCGTTGGGCCAGCAACCGTAGAATTTAAGTATTTCTTCATCTACCTTTTGCCCCAGCCATTCTTTCTCGAATTCATCATAAGGTTTGCCGCGCTTCAAACGAGCTTCACGTTCATCCTTACGAGCCTTTTCAGTGGCTTGTTGGTCTACCTTGAGTTTAGATTTATCATAAGAGATTTTGTAGACTTTTTCAGCCGACCAGTCCGAGATAATTTGATCTTTAAGATCCTGAATGACTAGCTCGGGTTCTCTGTCCAAGGGATCGCCATAGCCAGAGCCGCCAGTGGCGAAACCGAAGGTAATCACGTCACCTTTCTGAAACATTCGTGTAGCTCTGGCGAAAAATTCTACCTTCCAATCGCCACTTATCGTTTTTTTAGACAAAATTTCCTCAGGATTAAGGCAAAAATCGTTGTCTTTTTTCATGCGATCCAAGATGTCTGAGCCTTCAACACTTATGCCGGGGACTGTACATGGCGCATAGCCGCCAAAAAGTCCCTGGGGAGTTTGAAGCTTGCTGTTATCGGATATGGACATGAAGAAAACCTGAGGGACATGATGGGCGACCCATATTTGAACTGTTCCAACGCCTCCACGATATTTTCCATGGCCACAGGAATCCTTCCAGTGATTAGACAAAGGAATTAAGAGTGGAAGATCGTTCTCCATCTCTTCCACATCGGGTGTACGGCCATAAACGCACCACGGAAAGCCAAAGGCGTCGACGCCATCCATTGTGGGCCTACCTCCCTGTCCTTCGCTATTAAGGGAATAAGCCAGCATGTCGGCAAAAAACAGATTCCATTGAGACATTCCAGCCAACACCATAGCGTTACCTGCGTTGCCCTGTGAGGCGCAAGTCTGGCGCCACATGTCGTTGGTGCAGAACATCATCTTACCGAACGAGTTATGGACACCACTCATTACACCGGTTGAAATCATGACCGCACAGGACGTCGCCGCTCTGACATCCGGATTCAGACAAGAGCCCGGGGGAAAGATGAAATCTATCGGAGCGAATGTAGCGCTACTAACCGGCAGGTCATGGAACAAATACTCATAAACAAAGTTTGCAATATGGCCGACCACAGCCTGAACATGGGCGTTGTAGGAATACGGATTCTCCGGGGAAACTCCCGTAAAATCCATAGTCAATTTGTCACCCTTTTTTGTCAGTGTAAGGTAACTGGAACGAATCATCCCCATTTCCAGCCCTACACCGTCGGCGAAATTGACACACCTGAATTTCCCGTCCGGCCACGCTTTGATCCGTTTTCTAGCGCCTTCTTCGGCAACGACGAGCATCTTTCTGAATAGCCCTTTAACATAACTGACTCCCTTTTCGTCAGCCAACTCAACAATTCTCTTGCGAGCCCTGTCAGCTGCAGTGGCGCGAGCTTTCAGATCGATGATCACCATTTGAGGGGCTCTCATCCCAAATGCGCCAATGGTTTCTATGAAATCTTCCCTGATCTGATAATTCTCCCCGATTTTGAAGGGTGGGAAATTCATTCCCTCGAAAAACCGTGAATTGGCGTTAATCGGCATTCCGCCAGGTTCACTTGCGCCTGTTTCTGTAGTGTGCTGAGCCGCGCCCGTCCATGCAATCAGTTCACCTTTGTAAAAAACCGGGATTATGACAACTTCGTCGGGGTTGTGAATACCCCCATATACGGCGTCATTAGTGAACCATATGTCGCCCTCTTTCACACCGGGATTCTCCACGTACCGCTTCATGATAAATTTTATGAGCACGGGTTGAATGACGGCGTGCAGGAAAGTGCCGCAACTAGCGTTGGCAAGGTCGCCTTTTGCGGTAAAAACAGCCACCATTGAATCACCCGCCACTCCCATTGAGCTGCGTGAGGAGCGCATAAATACTTCCATAGCCTCGTCCAATATATTGTTTACGCGCTCGAAACCTACTTCGTAGTCTCCCTTCGCCAGCGATTCCACACATCTAAGCTCATCCTCATCGGCCGGTGAGGGTTTTATCATTGCAAGTTTTTCTTCCGGAGTAGGAATAGCCATTTTTTTGATCTCCTTCTTGACAGCTAGATTCGCTCGATTCGACCGAAAAGGTGTTCATCAATGTTGCACACGAAACCTTCAGGGATCACCACCGTAGTATACTCGGCTTCCAGAATTGCCGGCCCTAATACACGATTACCCGCCTTGAGCGTGACAAAATCCAGAACCTCTGTTTGACACGATTTACCGTTACCCCAGTAGCATTCGCGAGACTTTTTTCTGGCCTGAACAGGATCAAGACCTTCCAGCTCATGTTTTGGCGTTGGCTGTTTTATCGAAGGGATAGCTGCGGTCACCACAAAGCTCTCCACATATACCCCGCCCTCTGGGTGCACTACAAGTGGACTAAAGGTTTCACTGAATTCTTTCTCAAAGTCTCTGTATACAGCCGCCATGTCTTCTTCCGAGCGGATGAAAAGTACCGGAGAACTTGAACGTTTTCGGTGAACCTGACCGCCGTAGAGCATGTCCAGTTCCAACCGGAAAACGACCTGATCTAGAGGCAGGCCTTCTCCAGCAAGTTCTTTCTTGGCCTTATCCATCAATGCTTCGACTATGGTGTTAAATTCTTCATAGTTGGTGTTAAATTTCCTTGTATTGGGCTCCATCAGGGTATACCGCCGAGATTGTTCATAGATGTGCATAATATCCATGAGGGAAGACCCTAGCGCCGAAAAAACCGGTGAAAAGGGGAAAATAACCGATACCGGGATTTCTCCCATATATCCTGCAACGTGTGTCGGGCCTCCACCACCGAAAGCGAACAGGACAAATTCCCTGGGGTCATAGCCTCGCAGGTTAATTTCCTTCCTGATGGCCGCACTCATTTTTTCATCCACGATATTGCGGATTAGAAGCGCCGCCTCTTGAACCGAAACTCCCAGTGGCTCGGCTATCTTAGTCCTTATGGCTTCTTCGGCTTTGGCCTTATTGAGCATCATTCTGCCACCGAAATAATAATCGGGGTCAATGTAGCCGAGCGCCAAATCAGCATCCGTCACCGTAGGATCTTCTCCTCCCTGATCGTAGCAAACAGGACCGGGGAAAGATCCAGCGCTGCGAGGGCCGACTTCCAGGCGATTACCCAATGTTTCATTGATCCAGGCGATTGACCCACCGCCGGCACCGATAGAAATAGTCTGGAGCATTGTGATCCCGACCATCCAGCGATCGAGTATTGGCCTGAAATCATAATTTCGCACGTTTTGTTCAACTACTAGACCCAAATCGAAACTGGTGCCACCGACATCTGTGGCAATCACGTTTCTGTATCCC